>NZ_JBSFTY010000120.1:0-20640 GCF_053591515.1 Streptomyces sp. NPDC003011 | reverse complement strand
CCTGCCCCACACCCTCACCCACGCCCTGACCACCCACACCCCCCAACTCACCCTCCACCACGGCACCCCCCACACCCCCCACCTCACCCACCTGCGTGACGGTCCGCCCCTGTCCGCTCCCGCCGGTACGGAACCGTGGCGGCTGGACACCACCGAGCCGGGCACCATCGAGTCGCTCCGGCTGGTTCCCTGCGGGGAGGCGGCCGAGCCGCTCGCCCCCGGTACCGTCCGCGTGGCCGTCAGGGCGGCCGGGCTCAACTTCCGGGACGTCCTCATGGCACTCGGGATGTATCCCGGCGAGCAGGTGATGGGCAGCGAGGGCGCCGGCGTGGTCACCGAAGTAGGCCCCGGGGTGAGCGGACTCGCTCCCGGTGACCGCGTGCTGGGCCTGCTGCCCCACTCCTTCGGGCCGGTCGCCGTCACCGACGAGCGCATGCTCGTCCCGATGCCCGAGAGCTGGACGTTCGCGCAGGCGGCGGCGGTGCCGGTCGTCTTCCTCACCGCCTACTACGGTCTGCGCGACCTGGGGCGCCTGGCGGAAGGCGAATCCGTGCTGGTGCACGCCGCGACCGGCGGCGTCGGCATGGCCGCCGTGCAACTGGCGCGGTACTGGGGAGCGGAGGTGTACGCGACCGCGAGTCCGGCGAAGCAGCATCTGCTGCGTGAGCTGGGTCTGCCCGAGGAGCGGATCGCCTCCTCGCGCGACCTGGACTTCGCCGAGCGCTTCTCGCGGGTCTCCGGCGGAGGGATACGGGTCGTCCTCAACTCGCTCGCCCAGGAGTTCGTGGACGCCTCGCTGCGACTGCTCCCTCCGGGCGGGCGGTTCGTGGAGATGGGCAAGACCGACATCCGCGACGCAGCCGGCGTGGAAGCACGTCATCCGGGTGTCACCTACCAGGCGTTCGACCTCATGGAGGCGGGCCCGGACCGGATCCGGCAGATGCTCGGCGAGATCGTGGCACTGCTGGAGGCCGGCGTCCTCGACCTGCTCCCCGTGCGGACCTGGGACGTGCGCCGCGCACCCGATGCGTACCGCTTCATGAGCCAGGCGCGGCACGTCGGCAAGATCGTGCTGACCGTGCCGGCCCCCCTGGACCCCGACGGCACGGTACTGATCACCGGCGGCACGGGCGCCCTGGGGGCCCAGGTCGCCCGGCACCTGGTGACCGTCCACGGCGTACGGCATCTGCTGCTGACCAGCCGGCGCGGCCCGGACGCGCGAGGAGCGGCGGATCTGCGTGCCGAGCTGACGGAGCTCGGGGCGGAGGTCACCGTGGCCGGGTGTGATGTCTCGCGGCGCGCAGACGTGGCGCGGCTGCTGGACGGCGTACCGGACGAGCATCCGCTGACCGCGGTCGTCCACGCGGCCGGAGTGACCGCCGACGGCACCCTGGAGGCCCTGGACGCCGACGCCGTTGCACGGGTCCTCGCCCCCAAGGTGGAGGCGGCCGGACACCTGGACGAGCTGACCAGGCATCTCGACCTCAGCCGGTTCGTGCTCTTCTCGTCGATCGCCGGCACCCTCGGCACGGCGGGCCAGGGCAACTACGCGGCGGCCAACGCCGGTCTGGATGCCCTGGCACAGCGCCGCCATGCGCTCGGTCTCCCGGCGGTCTCCCTGGCCTGGGGGTACTGGGCCCAGGAGAGCGAGCTGTCCGGGCACCTCGGCGAAGCCGACGTGGCCCGGTTGAGCCGCAGCGGCATTCTGCCGCTGGCCACGGAGGAGGGCCTGGCTCTGTTCGACGCGGCCCTCACGCTGGGTGAGCCCGTGGTGGTGCCGGCGCGGCTGAGCACGCGTGCCGACCAGGGCGTCGAGGTACCGGCGGTGCTGCGCAAGGTGATCAGGCCGGTGGCGCGCCGGGCCGCCGGTTCGGATCCGTCGGCCGAGGCGGGCGGGGCGCAGGCCGGTCGGCTGGCGGAACTTCCGCCGGCGGAGCGGACCGAGGCCCTGGTGAAACTGGTGCGCACACACGCCGCCGTGGTGCTCGGGCACGGATCGCCGAACGCTGTGCCACGCGACGCCACGTTCAGGGACATCGGCTTCGACTCGCTGGCCTCGGTGGAACTGCGCAACCGCCTCAACGGAGCGACCGGCCTGCGCCTTTCGGCGACCGCGGTGTTCGACAACCCGACGCCCGAGGCGCTCGCCGCCCTGCTGGACGGGGAACTGCCGGGCACCTCCGTGGCGGACGAGCCCGACGCCGGCGCGGGGAGCCTCGGCGAACTCGAAGGCATGCTGGCCGCGGGCACCCTCGACGACGGGGAGCGGTCGAGGTTCGCCAAGCGGCTGCGGTCCCTGCTGTGGCAGCTGGAGGACTCTCCGGGTGCGGGTGCGGGTGCGGGAGCCGAAGGGTCCGGCGCGGAACTGTCGGCGGCCAGCGACGAGGAGATGTTCGCGCTGATCGACCGGGAGCTGGGCCTGGACTGAGCCTGGGGACACCGATGCCGCGGGCCCGCTACAGGGATGCGGGCCCGCGGCATCGGTGGTGGCGCGGCGCGATCAGGGGCCGGAGGCCGAGGTGGTCGGGCGGTCCGTGGCCCGGGTGGCGACGGGTTGGTCCCCGTCATGGGGCCCGGTCGTGTCCGAGACGTAGGTCTCCAGGAATACCTTGAGCTCGGCCAGCACATCGGCCGCCTCGGCCCCGTCGATGACCCGGTGGTCGAATGCGAGGCTCAGGCGCATCACCGGAGCCACCACCACGGCGCCGTTCCGTACGACGGCGCGGTCCACGACGCGTCCGACGCCGAGTGTGACGGTCGTACCGCCGACCGACTGGAAGCCGTCCACCGGGCGATGGCCGAGCGAGGTGACGGCGACGGTGCCCACCAGTTCGGTGCGGTGCGACAGCGAGCGGGTCGCCAGCCGGAACAGCAGCCGCCCGACCGGCACCGGCAGCCGGTGCAGCCTGCGGACGGGCTCGAACTCCGGCATCCGGTCGGGATCCCCGTCCCGGAACCGGTCCACCTGCCGCTGCACGGCGTCCAGGCTCGAGCGTTCCAGTTCCGGTACGACGGTCGCCAGGACGACGCGGCGCCCGCCGAGGGTCTTGTCCAAGGTCACCTTGCCACTGACCGAGGGATAGCGCGCGATCCGGGGGCGGATTCTGCCCCGGATGGCCGCGTTGGCCTCCGGATGGCTGGCCAGCACCCGGCCCGCCGCCTGGAGGACGTAGGCCACCACCGAGTACCGCCGGCCCTCCCCCCGGGCCGCCGTGCGGTGGTGTCCGACCGCGGTCATGTCCACCTCGGTGTCGAGGTAGACCGGGGCGGCGGAGCGGATCTCGTCGCAGTGGTAGAGGGTGTGGCGCCGCTCGGCGGGGAACCGGGAGCCGCTCACGCCGCCACCGCCACCCGGTAGATGCCGCCGAGGGTTTCGGCCTCCAGCAGGTCCGGGATGGAGACACTGCGGCCGGTACGGCGTTCCAGTGCCGCGGTCAGCCAGAGCAGATGGACGGAGTCCCAGCCGGCGATCTCGTCCAGGGGGCGCTCGGCGTCCTGGACGGACACCGGCAGCCCCAGCTCGTCACGGATCAGCACGACAAGATCGTCGATGGTGTGCATGAACGGGTCCTTCCGGGTTCGGTCCCACGGCCATGGCGCGGGTACCACCGCGTTCCGGACCCTGCCGGCGCCCTGGGACGGTCAAACGGGTCGCGTCCGCGACAACGGTCAACGGGCAGAGGCCGAGGCGCTGTTCGAGAACGAGTGGAGCTCGCGCAGCAGGGCGGCGGCGACGGCTCGCTCCGCGCCGTCGAGGTAGAAGTGGCCGCCGGGGAACCGCTCGACGCGGAAGCCGCCCGTGGTCAGCGGCTCCCAGGCCCGGGCCTCCGCGTCGGTGACCCGCGGATCGCTGGTGCCGGTGAAGACGGTGACCGGGCAGCTCAGTACGGACCGGGAGTCATGGCGGTAGGTCTCCACGGCCGTGTAGTCGGCGCGCAGCGCGGGCAGGATCATGCCTCGCATGTCCGGGTCGGCCAGGATCTGCGGATCGGTACCGCTCAGCGCGGTGATCTCGGCGATCAGCCCGTCGTCGTCCCGCAGGTGCACGGTCTCGTGGCGGGGGACGGCGGGCGAGTGCCGGCCCGAGGCGATGAACCCGGCCGGCGGGTTGACGCCGTCGCGCTCCAGTCGTCCGGCGGTCTCGAGACCTACGACGGCGCCCATGCTGTGCCCGAAGAGGACCAGCGGCAGATCGGTCAGCGGTTCGAGTACCGCCGCGATCCGCTCGGCCAGTGCGCGCACCGTGCGGAACGGCGGTTCGTGGCGGCGTTCCTGACGGCCCGGGTACTGCACGGCCAGGCAGTCGACGGACGGCGGCAGTTCCCTGTGCAGTGGGAAGAACGCGCTGGCGGCGCCCCCCGCGTGGGGCAGGCAGACCAGTCGCACGCTCGGCCGGTGGGCCGCGCCGAAGCGGCGCAGCCACGTGTCGTCGATCGGGATCTCAGTGGGCACCGTGGCCATGCCTTCCTCCGCCCTCCCGGGTGCGAGAGCGCGGCACACGGTGGAGAGCGCACCTGGGGTTCTCGGGTTCCTCCGACGTCCGTGAAGGTAGGGACTCGGGTTGAAACGCCGACAAAGCTCCGCTAAAGGAGTGCGGGGGGTCCGTCGCCCGCGCCAGTGCGGTCAGTGAGGTCCTGGTGGTCACGCCGTGCGGGTCCCGAGGTGTGTGTCGATCTCGTTGCGGTGGGTGATGCCGAGTTTCTGGTAGATGCGCGTGAGGTGCTGTTCGACCGTGCTGACGGTGATGTGGAGCCGGCCGGCGACCTGGCGGTTGGTCAGGCCCTGCGCCACCAGCCCGGCCACCCGGTGTTCGGCCCGGGTGAGCTGCTGGTGCGGGGCCGGGACCGGGGACCGGTCCGGGGGAGGGTCCGGTTCCGCCCGTTCCTGCGGGATCGTCGGAGCGTCGTGCAGACACGACCGGGCGATCTGGACGGCCGTGCGCCGGGCCTCGACGGCCCAGGTGCGATGGCCGAGCGCCCACAGAGCCTCGCCCAATTCGATCAGTGTCCTCGCCAGTTCGGGCCGGTCACCCGACCCGTGGAACTCGTGGGCGGCCTTGAGGAGCACCCCGGGCCGTTCGTGCGGTTCGGCCAGGTCAGCCTGGAGCCGGAGAGCCATGGCATGGCTCCGGCCGACCCTGCGCGGGCCCTGCGCGGCGTGTTCGGCGAGCATGTGCGCCGCCTGTTTCGGATGCCCGAGACTCAGCCAGGCCTCGGCGGCGAAAAGCCGCCAGGGGACCAGCGTGGGGTGATCGACATGGAACCGATCGGCCAGTTTGCCGATCCGCAGGAAGTCGGAGAGCGCTGCGTGCGGCCGGTTCGTGGCAAGCAGGAGACAGCCCCGCGCCCGCAGGTAGCTCAGCCAGTAGACGCTCTTCTCCCAGGACGGCGGTACGGGCTTGGCGAACACCCGGGCGGCCTCGTCGTAGCGCCCCGTCTCGATGTGCAGGGCGGCGAGAGTGGACTCCGCGGCACAGGCCATCGCGCTGCTGCGCTCGGTGATGACGTCCTGCACGAGACGCACGCAGGCCAGACCTGCCGCCAGCTTTCCCCGGCGCACCGCGACGAGGGCCTGGAGCAGGGCGAACACCGCCTGCCAGCCAGGGGCTTCACGCGCGGCGGACTCCTTGACCAGCCGCTCGCACCAGCGCCACGCCGACTCCAGCCGATCGGTGATGATCAGGGCTTTGACCGCGCTGGACAGCGACCACACGGTGGCGTCGGAGAGAGCGGAGACCTCAAGGAGGTTCTCGGCCGCGGTGGCCCAGTCGTCATGGTCCCCTATCAGAAACGATCCTTCTGATGTCCGGAACAAGGCCGTGGCCGATTCGTGCGGTGCCTGCCCGGCCCGTGTGCCCGGCCGCTCGTCCGGGCGTGTGGGGGAGCGGAAACTGGACCAGGCCCAGAGCCACGCGATGTTGGGGTGGTCGCCCGCTCTGACGTCCCCCGCACTGGTCTCCGCGCCCTGTTTCTGCAGGACCGTGAAGGCCTCTTCGAGCCGGCCGCAGCCGAACAGGAGGTCCGCGAGGCCGTCGCAGGCCGTGCCCGGCATGGTTCCCCCCTGGAAGGCCTCAAGGAGTTCGGGCAGGTACCGGGACTCCACGGCCGTGGGATTCACCCGCAGGGTGATCAGAGCCAGCCGCATGAAGATCTCGATGCGGTCCGCTGCCTCCGAGCAGCCCTCCAGAGCGAGTTCCAGGCACTTGACGGCCAGGCGGATGTCCTCCTCGCCTATGGCTGTCTCCGCGGCGTTTCGCAGCACGGTCCGCTGCCACGGTTCCTCCGTGTGCCGGGCCGCGAGGAGGTGCCGCGCCACGTCCGTGGCGGGTGAACCGGTGCCGTACTGCGCGGCGGCGGCCCGCTTGTGCAACTCGATCCGGACGGGCGGATCCACGTCCGCCAGAACCGCCTGCTGGGCGGTCCGGTGCCGGAAAGACATTCCGTCGACAACGCCGGAGAGCCGGAGCGCCGCGAGCTGCGGATCGATCAGAGAGGGCGAAATGCCGCTCATCTGCGACAGCAGATCGGATGACGCCGAATCGCCGAGCACGGACATCAGATGCCCGATTTCCACGGCCGTGGTGCCGCTGCGATGTAGTACGGACATGACCGCCTGTCCGTACATTCGGAGTTCCGCGGATCGTTCCATTCCGCTCGGTGGCAGCTTCATGTCCGAGCTTTTGAAATCCTCGAGCAGGGCGCTCAGCAGGAGAGGACTTCCGCCGCTCAGGTGGTGGAGCAGCCGTACCCACTGCCGGTGCGGCTGCTCGGCCTCCGCCGCGATCATTTCGCTCACCCCGCGTTCGTCCAGCGGATCCAGCTGCATGCGCTGGGTGTCGGGACGCCTCAGGTCGGCCTTGGCCGGTGATTCCCGGTGCAGCAGGTGCGGGCAGTCCGCGATGACGAGCAGAATGTGCCGGTTGCGGTGCCAGGTGATCGTCTGGAGCAGGAAGTCGAGTTGTGACCAGGGAATCTCCTGGACGTCGTCCACGCAGATCACCACGGAGCCGCCGTCGTGCGCGAGTCGGGGAAGTGCCGTGGCGAACTGCATCGCGGAGGAGGCGGGTGTGGGCCGGCCTTCCGGGAGAAAGGAGGACATCTGCGCCGCCAACTGGTGGAACAGGGAGATGGGCGGGTCGGCGGCCACCGCCCGCCCCTGAGCGCTGAGCACGGTGGCGCCTTCGGCCATGGCGTGTTCGGTGAAGGCGTGCAGCAACGCGCTCTTTCCGGCGCCCACGCCACCGGCGACAACGATCGTTCTCCACGGCCCGTGGCCGCAACTGGAAAGAGCCGCCTTCAAGATCCCGAGTTCTCTCCCACGACTCACAAAAGGCATGCCGGAATACTCACCCCCGTGAGCTTGCGTGCCGCCGGGGTACGCAAGCGCTTAAGTAACTCCAGACCACACACTCAGGCCGCACGATGCTTCTCGGCCATAAAATAGCCGCCGGACACTGCTCCGCAAGGTCGCCTTTCGCTTTGTGGCGGAAAACTGCGCCCGTTTTGCACGGTATATCCAGGCTGTCTCATGTTATACCGCCAGCCTACATTCTCGTGATGGCGGGCGGGGTGACGTCCGGCAGGCGCGATATCCGGACCCACCGCGTCCGGATATCCCGGCTCCAGGAGGGCGCCGCCAGGCGCCTCGGAGCGCGCGGGAAGAAGCTTTGGCGGGGCTTTGGCCGAACAGCACACCCTGCATGAATGGCTTCCTTCTCTGTCTGGTTGCTGCGCGCGGTACAGGAATCCCTCATCGCCTTCGGCCGGATATGGGTGTGGATTCCTCCCGTGTCCGAAACGCCGTTGGAGGGGCCCCCGCCGGGTCACCCGGAGCGGCTGCGTCCGGACGTTCCGCTGAGCGCGGTGGAAAGAAAACTTCTCCTCATGTTTCCCGACATGGAATCGGAGGACGGGCCGGCGTCCCCTCCCGGTCATCAACGGCCGGACCGAGAGGGCTCACCGTGACACGACGCCCCGCCGAGGAGGATCGCCGGCATACGCATCGGTGATCCGTGCGACGGCCCGCGCGGCGGCACGCGCCGCTCCTCGCGCGGCGGGGGCAGCTCCCGTCGGCCCCGGGGCCGGACCGGGCCGACGGGTCCGAGGGGCGAAGGCGTCCTCCAGCACGAGGGTGTGGTGGACGAGCCCGCCCCGAGTCGGTGCGGGCCGACGGGACGCCGCTGAGCAGCACCCGTCCGTGCCGCTCACCGTGGCGTCACCCTACGGCCGTACGGGCACCGGAGATCAACAAGTGGCCGAGGCCGTCATCCCCGCCGGCCCGCAACCCCGTCCGGCTCATCCGAGCACCGCGGCCCGGACGCACAGCACGTCCGGCAGATGCGAGGCCAACTGCCGCCAGCTGTCGCCGTCGTCGGCCGAGGCGAACACCTCGCCGTTGCGGTTGCCGAAGTACACTCCGGCCGGGTCGGCGTCGTCCGTGCACATCGCGTCCCGCAGCACCGTGCCGTAGTGGTCCTCCTGGGGCAGACCCGCCGTCAGCGGCTCCCAGCTCTTGCCCGCGTCCTCCGTCCGGTAGACCCGGCATCGCCGGTCGGCGGGCACCCGGTCCGCGTCGGCGTTGATCGGGAACACGTACGCCGTGTCGCCCCGGCGGGGATGGGCCGCCACCGCGAAGCCGAACGTGGAGGGCAGGCCTTCGCCGATGTCCGTCCAGCGCGCCCCCGCGTCGTCGCTGCGGTACACACCCCAGTGGTTCTGCAGATACAGCCGGTCCGGGTTCGCCGCGTCCCGCGCGATCTTGTGCACGCACTGGCCGAACTCGGGGTTCGGGTCCGGCAGGAAGACCGCGGAGACGCCGGAGTTGGACGGCTCCCAGCTCGCTCCGCCGTCCTTCGTACGGAACACCCCGGCCGTCGACACGGCCACCGTGACCGCGCGCGGATCCCGCGTGTCGGTGAGCACGGTGTGCAGGCCCTCACCGCCGCCGCCCGGCACCCACCGGGAGCGGGTGGGGTGCTCCCACAGGGGACGGACGAGCTCGAAGCTCTCGCCGCGGTCCTCGGAGCGGTACAGCGCGGCCGGTTCCGTGCCCGCGTACACCACGTCCGGCTCCGCGGCCGCCGGGTGGAGCTGCCAGACCCGCTCCAGTGAGGCCTCCGTGTCCGGCGGGAACTTGACGGCCGGCTGCGCCGGTTCGGTCCAGGTCCGGCCCAGGTCGTCGGAGTGGAACACGGAGGGGCCCCAGTGCGCGCTGTCGCCGCCGGCCAGCAGCCGCGGACGGCCCCCACGGGTGTCGATGGCGACCGAGTACACCGCCTGCGCGTTGAAGTGGGGACTCTCGTCGAACTTCCAGGCGCCGTCCCGCCTGCGCCCGATGAACAGGCCTTTGCGTGTGCCCACGGCGAGCAGTACTTCGGTCATGCCGGTCACCTCCGCGACGTCTTTGTCCCAGACACTCGCCAGTCTGCACCCCACCACTGACAGTCACCCCCGCAAACGGCTTCGCCGCAGGTCAGCACGGCGGTGATGACCGATCGGAGGGAGCTGCGGGCCGGGTCGCGCACGACGCGGCGCGGGCGCGGCCAGGGGCGACCGCGGAGCCGGGGGACCCGCCGTGAGCATCCGGGACGCGGCTCCCGTATGGGAGGGCGGTCCGGCATGTCCGTGTGCTCCTGAGGAGGCTGCCTTCGATGGCGTTCCGTGGTCCGAGGGTGTGGCTGTGGCGCTGGCGGCGCAATCCGCTCAAGCGCCGCGCCGACGTGGTGGAGGCCTGGGTCGTGCTCGGTGTCTGGGCACTGACCGTGCTGGCCGGTGTACTCGCCGGTCTGGGGGCGGCCCGGACCGTCGAGCACGGACTGGCCCGGGAACGCGTCGAGTGGCGTCCCGTGGTGGCGTACCTCACCGAACAGGCGCCGGGCACGGCTGCCACGCACTCCCGTACGCCCAGCGGCGATCAGGTGTGGGCCGAGGTCCGCTGGACCGTGCCGGACGGCTCCGCGCGCACCGGCCAGGCCCGGGTCGACCCCGGCAGCTCTCCCGGCACTCCGGTCACCATCTGGACGGATCCGCGGGGCACGCTGGTGACGAGGCCCGCCACCGCCGCCCAGGCCCGCCTGCGGGCCGCCCTGACCGGCGGCCTGATCGGCGTCGGCGCGGGGACGCTGCCCTTCGTCGGAGGCCGGGTCCTGCGCGGGCGCCTGGAACGCGGCCGCATGGAGCAGTGGGACGCCGAGTGGGCACGGCTGGGCCCTCTGTGGGGCCGCACGACGGGCTGAGCACGGGGAGTCCCCGCCGGACGCACCGGGCGCCAGCCGCCCATCTCGCCACCGGCCGTACGCGTACGCGTGCGTGTGGGCATGGGCATGGGCATGGGCATGGCGCCGACCTGCGCGCGGGGGCGCGGGGCGGACCCCAGCGGACCTCGCAGCAAGGACCCCCGGTCAGCGGAACGAGCCGAGCGGCCGGTGGGCAGGACCAGGGCGAGCGGAGCGTGACCGGCGGAGGCGAGGGCGGAGCGGCTGGAGACGAGGGCGTTGACGACGTAGATGGCGGGACGGCATGACGGCATGACGGCGAGATGGCGTGACGGCGTAGATGGTGTAGAAACCGGGGGCGCCCAGAGGACGGCGCCCGGATCGGCGTCCTCGTCTTCGACAGGCAGCCGGGCGTCTCGCGGCCTCCGACACACCTCTCAGCGGCCGTTCGTCCTTCTCGGCGACGCGAGGGTTCAGAGCCCGCCGGGCAGCGCACGCGCCAGGATCGCGGTCAGGCCGGCGGACTCGGGAAGCGTGCCGAAGGCGTGCCCCCAGTCGCCGCCGAGCCGGGTCGCGCAGAAGGCGTCGGCCACGGCGGGCGGGGCGTGCCGGACGAGGAGGGAGGCCTGAAGGATCAGGGCCATCCGCTCCACCAGCCGCCGCGCGCTCGCCTCGGACGTCTCCGCCAGTCGCGTCCTGAGGCGCACCACGGCCGTGTCCAGCCGGGCGCCCGCTCCCCGCGCCAGGGTGAGTTCGCTGAACAGGGCCTCCGCGGTGAAGGCCGGGCCCCGCTTGGTGACCGCCTGCTCGCGCGGCAGCGCCGTCAGGACGAGGCCGTGCACCCCCGCACGCGCGCGTGGGACGGCGACTGGGAGATGGTGGTGATCACCGCCACGGGCCGCGGCCCCGCCGAACGCGCCTGCCTGCGCGCCCGGTTGACCGCTCTCCGGCTCGCCGAACTCCGCGAGGGCGTCTGGCTCCGGCCCGCCAACCTGCTGAGACCGCTCCCGGACGACCTCGACCGGGTGGCCCAGAGCTACGGCGCCCGCACCGGCCGTCCGGCACCCGAGCTGGCGGCGGACCTGTGGCCGCTGGACGCCTGGGCGGCCACGGCCCGGGCGCTGCTGGCCCACGCCGCCCGCGCGGAGCGGCCCGCCGACCGGCTCACTGCCTTCGCGGCCGTCGTACGCCACCTGCTCGCCGACCCCGTCCTGCCGCCCGGACTCCTGCCGGACGACTGGCCGGGCACGGACCTGCGCACCGCGTACACGCACTACCGGGAAGAGCTCGCGGAGACCGTGCCGCAGCAGGCCCGGCGCACCTGACACGGCGGCCGTACGAAGCGCCGTGCGGGGACGCTTCGTACGGCCGGGCGGTACCGGGCGGGCGGACTACCTGTAGGTGATGTCCGAGGTGCTGTACAGGCAGTTCGTGCTGTCGGGGCCCGTCCCGACGGCGGTGGTGTTGTTGTACTTCTGGCAGGGCACGACCTTGCGACTGGCGTCGTTGAGGATCGTGATGCCCCGCAGGGTCGCCACGTCGTTGCGGTTGACGTTGATGCCGACGAGCCGCGCGGTGGAGCCTGTTCCGGTCACCTCGATGTTGCTGAGGTTGACCTTGCGCGTGTACTGCGTGGAGCAGTCGCCGCAGGAGCGGTACAGCGTCTTGAACTCGCTGACGGCGAAGTTGGAGATGTTCACGGTGCCGGGCCCGTTGTGCTGGAAGACCTTGTCGGCGGCCTTCTTGGCGCCGCCGCCGGTGACGGTGTAGGTGGAGCCGCCACGGAAGGTCGCGGCGTCCTCGCCGACGTCCTCCCACCACACGTTCTGGAGGGTGCAGTTGCCCTCGCAGTGGATGCCGTCGGCGCCGGGCGCGCCGATGATGACGTTCTTCAGCGTCGCGCCGGCCGCGAGCTTGAAGATCGGGTCCTGGCCCTCCTCCTGGCCGTCACCGGCCAGGTTGCCGCTGCCGTAGTACCGCACCATGCCGCCGTCCCGGACGCCGGACACCGAGATGGTCGAGCTGACGGCCTGGCTGCTGGCGGGCGTCGGCCAGGTCGCCGCACTCGCCGTGGGGGCGTTGAATGTCATGATCATGACACCCGAGAGGCCGAGTGCGGTCAGTGAGCCGGTCAGTGCGCGTCCGCGGACGCGCGGTTGTGCTGCAGAAGTCATGTCCCGATTCCTTCTGTGCGGGGGGAGTCGATCAGAGTTTTCCGGCGCCCGCGCCGCTCGTCACCGAGGTGACGACGGACGAGGCGGGCTCGGCGGTGTAGCTGTAGGGAGCGGTGGTGAAGGTGCCGACCTGCGAGACCTCGGTGGCGGCTCCACCCAGGTCGTTGCCGCGCAGGTTGGCGAATCCGTCGACGTCGCTGCTGCGGTTCGTGGTGACCGCGATCTTCGTCGAGCGGAAGACGTTGTTCTCGACGAGCATCTGCGCGCCCATACGGGAGTGCACGGCCGTGTCGGCGCCGACGACGTAGTTGTCGTAGAAGTGCCCGGTACCGAAGCGCAGGCTGGGGATGCGCGAGAAGATGTTGCTGAAGTGGTTGTGGTGGTACGTCACCTTCAGGTGCCCGGTGTCCTCGCCCGCGTTGCTGTCGCTGTGGCCGACGAGCGAGCCCTTGAAGTGGTCCTTGAAGGTGTTCCAGGACACCGTGACGTTGTCGGACCCGTGGTTGATGTCCAGCAGGCCGTCGTAGTAGTCCTTGTCGTGATCACGGTCGGCCGAGAAGGAGTTGTGGTCGATCCACACCTTCGTCGACGCCTGGACGGTGACACCGTCGGACGGCGCCAGCGGCTTGCTGATGTTCAGGTTGCGGATGACGACGTTGCTGACGTTCTTCAGCCGCAGCCCGCCCCCGGTGAACCCGGACGACGAACCGACGCCCAGGACCGTGGTGTTGGAGCCGACATCGACCTGGCCGCTCAGCGAGATCAGGCCGTTGACCTTGACGACCTTGGCCGAGCCACCGGTGACCGCCGTCTTGAAGGCGCTCAGTGTCGAGACGGTGACCGCAGTGGCACTGCCGCCGCCGGTCGTTCCGGCGCCGAAACCGATGGGGGAGGTCTCGGCGGCCCCGGCCGGCTGCGGGACGGCCAGCACGGCCACCGTCGCGAGAACGGCCGTACCGGCGGCCAGTGCGGATCTTTGCGCCTGTGTACGTGGGGGGAGAGTACGCATGCGGGTGCGTCCCTTCAGCGGTGCTTGGTTGGTCATGTACGTGAACTTTGTGCGCCATGTTGATCGCTGTGCACGAGCAGAGTGGCCATGTCCGCCTGGGGTGGTGCGGCCCGGTCACACTGCTGAACGGAACGTAGGGGGCAAGCGCTTTCTAGTCAACGCTTTGCGCAAAACGCACAGGGCCGGCCCCTGGGAACGGATGGCCGAATTCTTTCGGCGCGTGGGAGCGCTTCCATGGCGGCCATGTCCATGCCACGATGCTCGGCGGGCGGCGCTCCCGTTCCGAGAGGGGTGAGTCGATGACGACTCCACGTATGCGTGCGAACGTTCATCAGTGGTCTGGTGCTCGCGTTACTGGCCGTGGCCGTGGCCATGACCGCCCTGGCACCCGGTCCGGCCGCTGCCGGAGACTCCCGGTCCGGCCGGCCCGCGCAGCTGCCCCGCTCCCTCAGCCGGTCCTCGACCGGTCCCCGGATCAGCCCCGAGCCGGACGCCGCTCATCGGGTCGTCTCGGCGAAGGGCCCGACGGCGCGGGCGGCCTTGGCACCGCAGACCTTCCTCGACGCCCATCCGAACATCGGCAACCGGTACGCCGCCGCGCCGCCCCAGGTCGTTCTGACGGCGAGCCCGCCGTCGTCACGAGCAACGTCTACCGGATCGGCGAGAGCGCCACGAATGCCTTCGTCCGGGCGGACAACGTGACCTCCGAGGCCGGACAGCCCGCCTGGACCAAGGATTTCAGCCACGGCGAGCTGATCCGTCCGGGACGGCCTCGACCAGACCCTCACCATCGACCCGTGCCGACTGTTTCCCCTACCAGGGCACGGACCCGGCGGCGAGCGGCGACTGCCCCCAACTGCCCCGGTTCCTTGCCCCATTGACCCGGACCGACTCCGCCCGCTGACCGAGTACCGCTGACGGAACCCTGTACCACGTCCCCAGAGCCGCGACCAGGAAGGACCAGGACGTGTCCACCACCCCCCGCAACACCGCCGGGCGACCGCTGCGTTCGGTGCGCTCGGTGCTCGTGGCGCTCCTCGGAGCGCTGGTGCCGCTGCTCGCGGCCACCGTCCTCACCGCGCCGTCGGCCACGGCCCGCCCCCGGGAAGCCGTCGCGGTGCCCGCCGCGACGCTCACCGAGGTCACCGGGTTCGGCAGCAACCCCAGCAACCTCCAGATGTACCTGTACGTGCCGGAGAGCGTCACCGCGCGCCCGGCGGTCGTGGTCGCCGTGCACTACTGCACCGGCTCCGGACCGGCCATGTACACCAACACCGAGTGGGCCTCGCTGGCCGACCGCTACGGGTTCGTGGTCGTCTACCCCTCGGTCACCCGCGCCAGCAAGTGCTTCGACGTCGCCTCGCCGCAGGCGCTGAAGCGGGACGGCGGCAGCGACCCCGTCGGCATCAAGTCCATGGTCGACTGGGTCACCCGCACCTACTCCGCCGACCCGGGCAGAATCTTCGCCACCGGCATCTCCTCCGGCGCGATGATGACGAACGTCCTGCTGGGGGACTACCCGGACGTGTTCGCGGCCGGTGCCGCCTTCGCCGGAGTGCCGTTCGGCTGCTTCGCCACCACCGACGGCTCCGAGTGGAACAGCGCGTGCGCGAACGGCACGGTGACCCGCACCCCCCAGGAATGGGGCGACCTGGTCCGCGCCGCGCACCCGGGCCACACCGGACCCCGGCCGCGGATGCAGGTGTGGCACGGCACCGAGGACGACGTGCTGCGCTACCCCAACTTCGGGGAGGAGATCGAGCAGTGGACGAACGTGCTCGGCGTCAGCCAGACCCCGGCCGCCACCGACTCACCCGCCCCCGGCTGGACCCGCACCCGCTACGGGGCCACCGGTGACCGCGCCCCCGTCGAGGCGATCAGCCTCCAGGGCATCGGCCACAACCTCTACAGCAACGGCATGGCCTCCCGTGCCCTGACCTTCTTCGGTCTCGACAGTTCGGGGCCCGCGCCCCAACCCCAGCCGGCGGCCTGCAAGGTGACGGCCACGACCAGCGCCTGGAGCACGGGCCTCACCGGTTCGGTGACCCTCACCAACACCGGCACCACCTCGGTCAACGGCTGGCGGCTCGGCTTCACCCTGCCCGCCGGCCAGACCGTCACCAACGGCTGGGGAGCCACGTACGCGCCGGCGTCCGGGGCGGTGACGGCGACGAACGCCTCGTACAACGGGACGATCGCGCCGAACGCGAGCGTGAGCATCGGGTATCAGGCGAGCCATGCGGGCAACAGCGGGGCACCGACCGGGTTCACGCTCAACGGGACGGCGTGCACCGCGGGTTGACGTCCCCGCGACGGGGCGCGGACGTGCGCGGTGCCGTTCAGACCGACCGGTGGTACTGGTCCGGCACGTGCGCGGTGCCGTTCAGACCGACCGGTGGTACTGGTCCGGCACGTGCACGTCCGCGCCCAGTTCCCGTGCCGCCTGCCGCGCCCACGACGGGTTGCGGAGCAGTTCGCGGCCCAGCAGGACGGCGTCGGCCTCGTCGTTGGAAAGGATCTTCTCGGCCTGCCCGGTGTCGGTGATGAGGCCGACCGCGGCGACCGGGAGCGAGGTCTCGGCCTTGACGCGGGCGGCGAAGGGCACCTGGTAGCCGGGGCCGGTGGGGATGCGGACGCCGGAGGCGTTGCCGCCGGTGGAGACGTCGAGCAGATCGATGCCGTGGGCCCGGAGGTCGCGGGCGAAGCGGACCGTGTCGTCGGCGGTCCAGCCGCCGTCCTCCAGCCAGTCGGTCGCCGAGATGCGGAAGAACAGCGGCTTGTCGTCGGGCCACACCTCGCGCACCGCGTCGACGACTTCGAGAGCGAAGCGGGTGCGGTTCTCGTACGAGCCGCCGTACGCGTCGGTGCGGTGGTTGGAGTGCGGGGAGAGGAACTCGTTGATCAGGTAGCCGTGGGCGCCGTGGATCTCGGCGACCTCGAAGCCGGCGGCGAGGGCGCGCCGGGCCGCGTCCGCGAACTGGCCGACGACCTGCTGGATCTGATCCACCGTCAGTTCGGTCGGTACCGGGTGCCGTTCGTCGAAGGCGAGCGCGCTCGGCGCCAGCGGCTGCCAGCCGTGCGCCTGGGGGTCGACCGGCGCACCGCCCTTCCAGGGCTGGTCGGTCGATGCCTTGCGGCCCGCGTGGGCGAGCTGGATGCCGGGCACCGTGCCCTGGGACACCAGGAAGCGGGTGATCCGGCGGAACGCCTCGACCTGGGTGTCGTTCCAGATGCCGAGGTCGTACGGGGAGATCCGGCCCTCGGGGCTGACGCCGGTCGCCTCGACGAGGATCAGCCCCGTCCCGCCGGCCGCGCGTGCCGCGTAGTGCGCGAAGTGCCAGTCATCGGGGGCGCCCGTGTCCGGTCCTTCCGGTGCCGCCGAGTACTGGCACATCGGGGGCATCCAGACCCGGTTCGGGACGGTCACGTCACGCAGGCTGAGAGGCTGGAAGAGGGAGCTCATGGTGAGCTGCTCCAATCGTCGCGGGGCCGAGGGGCGACTCGTACGATAACCATCGTAGTACGTCATGTGTCAAACTACGAGGGATCTCGTACTATGGAGGTTCCCCGAGCAAGTGGAGTCGCCGTGACCTCCCCCGTCGTCAGCAGCCGCGACCTCCCGCACCCCCCGCGCGCGGAGATCCGGCTCGAATCCGTGCTGCACGCGCTCTCCGACCCCATGCGGCTGCGCATCGTGCGGGAGCTCGCCGACGACGGTGACGAGCTGTCCTGCTCCCACTTCGATCTGCCCGTCACCAAGTCCACCACCACACACCACTTCCGGGTGCTGCGCGAGGCCGGGGTGATCCGGCAGATCTACCGGGGCACGGCCAAGATGAACGGCCTGCGCCGGGACGATCTAGACGACCTCTTCCCGGGACTTGTCGACGCCCTGCTCGACGCCGCCGCCCGGCAGGCCGTCCGTCTGGGCGGTGTCTGAGGCCGCCTTCGCCGGAAGGTGGTTGAAGAGCAGGTTCAGCACGATCGCGGTCAGGCAGCCCGCGCTGATACCGCTGGTCATCACCGTCTGGAACCAGTCGGGGAACTTCTCGTAGATCGTCGGCACGCCGACCGGCAGCACGCCCATCGCCACCGAGACGGCCACCACCGTCAGGTTGTCGTTGTCCCGGAAGTCCACCCGGGCCAGGGTCTTGAGGCCGCTCGCCGCGACCGTCCCGAACATCACCAGGCCCGCCCCGCCGAGCACCGGCGCCGGAATCGCCGCGACCACCGCGCCCAGCTTGGGCAGCAGCCCCAGCAGGACGAGGATGCCGCCCGCGACGGCCACCACCCAGCGGCTGCGGACGCGGGTCATGCCGACGAGGCCCACGTTCTGCGCGTACGCCGTGTACGGGAAGGTGTTGAAGACGCCGCCGAGGACCGTGGACAGGCCGTCGGCGCGCAGGCCGTCGGAGAGCGAGCGCGGCTCCACCTTGCGGTCGGTCATCTCGCCGACCGCGATCAGGTCACCGGTCGTCTCCGTCATCGTCACCAGCGCCACCACCAGCATCGAGATGATCGCCGAGGTCTCGAAGGTGGGCGCGCCGAAGTGGAACGGCGTGCTGACGCCGACCCAGCCGGCGTCCCCGACCCCGCCGAAGTCCGTGAACCCGAACGGCACGGCCACGGCCAAGCCGACCACGATGCCGATCAGCACCGCGATCCGGCTCAGGAACACCGGCGCGAACCGCTGCACCCCCAGCACCACCGTCAGCACGAACGCGGCCAGCGCGATGTTCCTCGGCTCCCCGAAGTCCTCCGCCCCGGCGCCGCCCGCCACCCAGTTGCCCGCGACCGGCAGCAGTGAGATGCCGATGATCAGGATCACCGTGCCGGTGACGAGCGGCGGGAAGAAGCGCAGCAGCCGCCCGAAGACCGGCGCCAGGAGCATGATCGCCAGTCCCGCGACGATCACCGAGCCGTAGATCGCGGGCAGTCCGCCGCCCGTCGTGCCGATCAGCACCATCGGCGACACCGCCGCGAACGTGCAGCCCTGCATGATCGGCAGCCGGACGCCGAAGCGCCAGAACCCGATGCACTGGATGAGCGTGGCGATCCCGCACACCAGCAGGTCGGCGGTGATCAGGTAGGCCAGGTCCGCGGCCGACAGCTTCATCGCGCTGCCCACGATGAGCGGCACGGCCACCGCGCCCGCGTACATCGCGAGCACATGCTGCAGACCGAAGGCGGCCAGCTGTCGTACGGGTGGGACCTCGTCCACGGGATGCACGGGTGCGGTCGTTGCCATGGGCACTCCAGAGCGGCGGGTGGCTGGGAACATGCGAACAGCACGAGACCGTACGAGGCTTGAACATTTTGTTGATTTCGGTGCTGTTGCCGATGTGTGTCATGCCCACCCGGCTGTCCGCCACGCCCCTACGAAGTCGTCGGCCGGGCCGCTGCCAGCAGGGAGGCCCAGTCCGGCAGCTTCACCACCCCGCGCCCCAGCGAAGCCCCGAGCTCCGCCTCGGCCCGCTCGATCGCCTGCCACCCCGCCCACTCGACCGGCCGGATCCCGTCGGCCCGCAACGCCGTGAGAGGGTCGCCGGGCAGGTCGTCGCGGACGAGGACGGAGGCGTCCTCCAGCAGCGAGATCACCGTCTCCTTGGCGCACGGCCGATTGGTGCCGATGACGCCCGTGGGGCCCCGCTTGATCCACCCGGCCACGTACTCGCCGGGCGCGACCACGCCCTCGCGCAGGACCCGGCCGGCCAGCTGGGGCACCGTGCCGGTCGCCGGATCGAACGGCAGCCCCTCCAGCGGCACTCCGCGATAGCCCACCGAGCGCAGCACCAGCTGGGCCTCGATCTCCTCGAACCGGCCCGTGCCCGCCACCCCGCCGTGTCCGTCCGGCACCGTCCGCTCGAAGCGCACCGCGCCCACCCGCCCGGCATCGGCGAGGAGTTCGACGGGCCGCAGGAAGAACCGCAGCCGGATCCGGCGGGGGGCGGACTCCTGGGCCCGGGGGGCGGATTCCTGGCCCCGGGCGGCCGCCCAGCCGCGCAGCACCTCCACGTTGCGGCGCTGGGCGGGGGAGAGCGCGGAGGGATCGTCGTAGGCCGGGTCCAGCGCCAGCTCCTGGTGGTCGACGGCGACTTCGGTGCCCGGCAGGGCGCCCAGCTCACGCAGCTCCTTGGTGGTGAAGCGGGCCTGGGAGGGGCCGCGCCGGCCCACCATGTGGATGTCGGTCACCCGGCTCGCGGACAGTGCGGCCAGGGCCGCCTGCGGCATGTCGGTCGGGTTCAGCTCGGCCGGGCCCCGGGCCAGCATCCGGGCGACGTCCACGGCCACGTTCCCGACGCCGATGACCACCGCGGACCGGGCGCCGGACACGAAGCCGTCGGCCGCGGAGTCGGGGTGCGCGCTGTACCAGGACACGAACTCCGTCGCCGACCAGCTCCCCGGCAGATCCTCCCCGGGGATCCCCAGATGCCGGTCGGTGGCGGCGCCCACGCAGTACACGACGGCGTGGTACAGCTCCCGCAGCCGCGCCGCCGGCACGCCGCCGGGGCCGACAGGGACACCCCCGAGGAACCGCACCCGCTCGTGCTCCAGCACCGTCCGCAGGTTGTTCTGCAGCGACTTGATCTTCTCGTGGTCCGGCGCCACGCCGTACCGCACCAGGCCGTACGGGCACGGCAACCGGTCCAGGACGTCGACGAGCACCTCGGGATCCAGCTGGACCAGACTCTGGGCGGTGTAGCACCCACTCGGCCCGGAACCGACGACGGCGACACGGAGCACGGCGGAACTCCTTCCGCGGGGGATCCTCAGGAGCCACTTCCAGGATCGCACCGCATCGGCTCCGCTGACAGGGGGCCGCGCGCGGGACGGGCGCGCGTGTCCGTTCGTATGGAATGTGATCATGCGGTTACGTTGCGTGTGTGCTAGAAGCATCCTTTCTTCATCTTTCTGATCGCTGCCCGGGAGACGGCGCGGTGTCCGTGCGGCCCGCGTGGCAGGTGCGGGAGGACGAGGGCACGACGTCCTGGTTCGAGGTCCGGCTGGAGTTCACCGACGGCGCCCGGGTCGACGCGCTCGCCGTGGTCTCGGAGGGCGGCGTCTCGGTCGAGGACGTCCGGGCGCGGCCGGCGCTCTCGCTCGACGACCTGGCCGTGCTCGCCGACTGGATCGAGGAGCCCCTCTGCGACGCCTGCGGTGTCGGGTCCGCGCCCGTCTCGGGGAGGACCTCGTGGACGCTCCCGTCCAGATGCTGCGGACCGTGCCCTTCGTGGGTCTCATCC
>NZ_JBSFTY010000119.1:0-21387 GCF_053591515.1 Streptomyces sp. NPDC003011 | reverse complement strand
CTGGTCGAGCTGTTCGGTCTGGCGCGCGAGCTCAACATCGACGCCGAGGGCATCGACATGGGCCCGTCCCCCACGGACGCCGCCCTCGCCGCCGATCTCGCCCTGCCGATCGAGGAGCTGGAGCTCACCGTCCGGTCGTACAACTGCCTCAAGCGCGAGGGCATCCACTCCGTGGGTGAGCTCGTGGCGCGGTCCGAGGCCGACCTGCTGGACATCCGCAACTTCGGTGCGAAGTCCATCGACGAGGTCAAGGCGAAGCTGGCCGGCATGGGCCTCGCGCTCAAGGACTCGCCTCCCGGGTTCGACCCGACCGCCGCCGCCGACGCCTTCGGCGCCGACGACGACGCGGACGCCGGGTTCGTGGAGACCGAGCAGTACTGACAGCTCGGGCCGTCCGGTCCGTACTCCGGCGCGGGTGCGCTGTGGCTTGACGCGCAGTTCCCCGCGCCCCCTCCAGGCCCCTTCGGGGGCCTGGATCTCCGACAGGCGTCCGCCTGCTCGGATACTGACTCCGGTACCTGATACGGCCGGGGCAGACCCTGAGGAGAAAGACCATGCCGAAGCCCACCAAGGGTGCCCGTCTGGGCGGCAGTGCCGCGCACGAGAAGCTGCTCCTCGCGAACCTCGCGAAGTCGCTCTTCGAGCACGGCAAGATCACCACCACCGAGGCGAAGGCGCGCAGGCTGCGCCCGTACGCCGAGCGTCTGGTCACCAAGGCGAAGAAGGGCGACCTTCACAACCGCCGTCAGGTGCTCCAGGTGATCACGGACAAGAGCATCGTCCACACGCTCTTCACCGAGATCGGCCCGCGCTACGAGAACCGTCCGGGTGGCTACACCCGTATCACCAAGATCGGTAACCGCCGGGGCGACAACGCGCCCATGGCTGTCATCGAGCTGGTCGAGGCGCTGACGGTGGCGCAGGAGGCGACCGGCGAGGCCGAGGCCGCCACCCAGCGTGCCGCGAAGGACGCCGAGGCTCCGGCGGCCGAGGAGACCAAGGTCGACACGGCCAAGGCCGACACGGCCAAGGCCGACGAGGACGCGGCTCCGGCCGAGGAGTCCAAGGACGCGTAAGCGTTCTGCCGGGGGCTGATCCGTCGGCGGGTGCGGCTTCGTCGTGGCTCGTCGCGCAGTTCCCCGCGCCCTTTGGGGCGTTGGCGGGTCCGTTCCTTCCGAGGGGCGGGCCCGCTTCTGTGTGTGCTGAGAGGATCTCTGGGTGAGTGACGAAGTTGAGGCCGGGTTCGTGCGGGTGCGGATGGATCTCTCGTACGACGGGACCGCCTTCTCCGGCTGGGCCAAGCAGGCCGGGGGCCGGCGGACCGTGCAGGGGGAGATCGAGGAAGCCCTGCGGACCGTGACGCGGTCGAAGGACACCACGTACGAGCTGACCGTGGCCGGGCGGACCGATGCCGGGGTGCACGCGCGCGGGCAGGTGGCCCATGTCGACCTGCCCGCACAGCTGTGGGCCGAGCACCGGGAGAAGCTGCTCAAGCGGCTTGCCGGGCGGCTCTCCAAGGACGTGCGGGTGTGGTCCCTCACCGAGGCCCCCGACGGCTTCAACGCCCGTTTCTCGGCGATCTGGCGGCGGTACGCGTACCGCGTCACCGACCATCCCGGGGGCGTGGACCCGCTGCTGCGCCACCATGTGCTCTGGCACGACTGGCCGCTGGACGTCGACGCCATGAACGAGGCCGCGCGAGGGCTGCTCGGTGAGCACGACTTCGCCGCCTACTGCAAGCGGCGGGAGGGGGCGACCACCATCCGGACGCTCCAGGAGCTGAGCCTGCGCAGGGACGCCGACGGGATCATCACCGCCACCGTCCGCGCCGACGCCTTCTGCCACAACATGGTGCGCTCGCTCATCGGGGCGCTGCTGTTCGTGGGGGACGGGCATCGCGGGCCCGACTGGCCGGGGAAGGTGCTCGCGGCCGGCGTCCGGGACTCGGCCGTGCATGTCGTACGGCCGCACGGGCTGACGCTGGAGGAGGTCGGCTACCCGGCCGACGGACTGCTGGCCGCGCGCAACAAGGAGGCGCGGAACAAACGGTCGCTGCCCGGGGCCGGCTGCTGCTGAACCGGCCCCCGCACCCCTGCTAGCCGCTCGCCGCGGCCGACGCCTGGGCCTCGCCGCGGCGGCGGATCTGGCGGAACGTGAACTCGGCCAGGTCGTCGCCGGTGGAGAAGACCGCCGTGTCCTTCGTCGTCACGTCCTTGCCGTCGGTGAAGCCGGCGATGGTGAAGTAGGCGTACCGGCCGTAGGAGTTGGTGGTCGAGCGGCAGACGGCCGAGTTGCAGAAGGCGGCGACGCCGTCGCCGGACAGCGACGCGACGATGCTCTTCTTGTCCGCCTGGCCCTTGGCCTTGAGCGCCGCCGCCTCGGTGTCGAAGACCGCGACGCCGACCGTCACCGCGACGCCGTCCTTGGTGTAGGTGACCCGCAGCAGGCGGGTGCAGCCGTTGTCGTCGAGGACCTTCACCAGGGTGCCCTTGGCGGCCGTCGCGCAGTTCGTAGTGTCGGCCTTCGGGCCCTTCTTGTAGACGGTCGAGCCCATGGTCAGCCGCGTGCCCGGGAACAGGATGTCCGGGGCGAGCGGAGCCGTGTCCTTGTTCTTGCTGGCGACGAAGTCCTTCGGATCCAGCGGGGGCGGCGCGCTGGTCGGCTCGAACGACGGGGCGCCGGTGCCGGTTCCGCTGGGGATGTCCGCGGTCGGAGGCAGCTGGGAGTTCGGCGTGTTCGAGGCCTCGTCGTTGCCGTTGGCCGACACCACGGCCATGGCCACGGCCGTGCCGATCGCCATCGTGGCGAGCGCGCCACCGCCGATCAGCAGCAGCCGGCGCCGCTTGTTGCGCGTCTCGGACGCCTCGGCGAGCGCGGCCCAGTCCGGCGCCTGGCCGGCGCCGCCGTCCCACGGCTGCTGCTGGGATTGCGGTTTCCAGGGATCCCACTGGGACGGGGGTCCCCCCTGCTGCCCAAAGCTCATGGGGCGCATCTTAGACGGGGTGAGCGGTGTGCCGGTCCGCCTCAAGACGCTCTGGAGCCCCTAGCGTTCGGACGATGAGCGACCGCAAAAGCGACATCTCCGGGTGGTTGGTACGAAGGGCGAGCCGGCATCTGTGGGCGGCACTCGTGGCCGTGCTGGGCGCGACGGCGGTGCGCACGGCACGGCTGACCTCGGACGGAGGGATGGACAACGCGATCGTCGTGCGGGCCGCGCGCACCTGGCTGGCCGGCGGCTCCCCGTATGACGATCCGCACTTCCTCTATTTGCCGAGCGCGGTGCTGGCGGCGGTTCCGCAGGCGCTGCTGCCGTCGGGTGTGCTGCGGGTCCTGGTGCCGTTCGCGGTGACCGGCTGCCTCGTCCTCGGCTGGGTGTGCGCCCTGCGGCTGTACCGGGTGCCGCTGGACAGCCGCTTCGCCGCGCTGGGCCTGGCCGCTCTGGCGGTGGGCTTCGCGCCCTTCGGCCATCTGGTCCTGCTGGGCAACTGGACGGCGACGGCCGCGCTGGCCCTGCCGCTGGCCCTGCTGCTGGCGGGCCGGGGCCGGTGGGTGGCGGCGGGCGCGGTGATCGGCGCGGCCGTCGCGCTGAAGCCGCTGCTCGCACCGCTGGCGCTGCTGTTCCTCTTCGCCCGCCGCTGGCGGGCCCTCGGGGCCCTGATCGCGGTGCCGGCGCTCGCGTCCGCCCTCTGTGCGCTGCTGCTGCCCGATCCGGCGGGTTTCTTCACCCGCACCCTGCCGTTCCTGCTGCACGGCGACGACGGCTTCGTACGGCTGTACGAGGCCTCCCCGGCGGCCGTGCTGCCCCGGCTCGGGGTGCCGGCACCGGTGGCGGAGCTCCTGGCGCTGTCGGCCGCCGGTGCGGTGGTGGTGTGCGCGTACCGGCGCTGGTGCCGCTCGGGTCCGGGTCCGCTGCGGCTGGCGGAGACGGCGGCGGCCCTGATGCTGTCGGCGTTCCTCGTCTCCCGGCCGTCGTACGACCACTACCTCCTGGTCGTCGTCCCGCTGCTGCTCGCGGGGCTTCCGTGCCCGGGTTCGGCCGCCCGCAGCCCCTGGTTCTGGCTCTCCCTGGTCCCCCAGGTGCCGGGTCTGACCTGGCCCGGTCTGGAGCCGCTGCGGCGCCGGGCCTTCAAGGACGCCTTCACGCTGTGTGCCCTGACGTACACGGTCGTGCGGCACGGGTGGGCACGGGAGCGCGGAATGCCCGTAGAATCGGCTCGGCCTACGGCAGTGACCTCGTTTTGACCCATCTGGGGCAGCGCGGGTATCCTGCATGTTCGTTGTGTATTGGCTTGCTCATTCTCACGGGACGGGCCCTTACACCGGTCCACCGGGCCGATGACCAGCGACCCCACGTACGCGGTATGCGTCGCCGCAGTGCGGTCCAGGCTGTCGTGATCGTTTCGGTGACCTTGTCTAGGACCATTCACTCGAAGCGAAGGCTACGAACCGTGCGTACGTACAGCCCCAAGCCCGGCGATGTGACGCGCCAGTGGCACGTCATCGACGCTCAGGACATCGTCCTGGGTCGTCTCGCCACCACCGCCGCCACCCTTCTGCGGGGCAAGCACAAGCCGATCTACGCGCCTCACGTCGACACCGGTGACTTCGTCGTCATCATCAACGCCGACAAGGTGCACCTCTCCGGCAACAAGCGCACCCAGAAGCTGGCGTACCGCCACTCCGGTTACCCGGGTGGTCTGCGCTCCGTCCGTTACGACGAGCTGCTCGACAAGAACCCCGAGAAGGCCATCGAGAAGGCCGTCAAGGGCATGCTCCCCAAGAACACCCTGGGCCGCCAGATGCTGTCGAAGCTGAAGGTCTACAGGGGCGACCAGCACCCCCACGCTGCCCAGCAGCCGGTGCCGTTCGAAATCACCCAGGTCGCGCAGTAAGTCCGGCCACCCCCTAAGACTGAACAGAATCTGAGGAGAATCGTGGCCGAGACCACTGCCGAGCAGCCGCTCGACGAGACCGTCGACATCGACAGCTACACCACCGAGTCCGAGGTGCCCGTCGAGGGCGAGTACACCTCGGAGTCCATGGCTTCCCGCTTCGGCGACCCGCAGCCGGCCGCCGGCCTGGGCCGTCGCAAGAACGCCATCGCCCGCGTCCGGATCGTTCCGGGCTCCGGCAAGTGGAAGATCAACGGTCGCACCCTTGAGGACTACTTCCCCAACAAGGTGCACCAGCAGGAAGTCAACGAGCCCTTCAAGGTGCTCGAGCTCGAAGGCCGCTACGACGTCATCGCCCGCATCTCCGGTGGCGGCGTCTCCGGTCAGGCCGGTGCGCTCCGTCTCGGTGTCGCCCGCGCGCTGAACGAGGCGGACGTCGACAACAACCGTGGCGCCCTGAAGAAGGCCGGCTTCCTCCGTCGCGACGACCGTGCGGTCGAGCGCAAGAAGGCCGGTCTCAAGAAGGCCCGCAAGGCCCCGCAGTACAGCAAGCGCTAAGCTTCGCTGCCTGCTCGTACGCCTACGAGCTCGCTCGTACGTACTCCGAACGCCCCGGCGGCACGCCATTGTGCCGCCGGGGCGTTCGTTTTTCACACAGCCTTGGGCGTATAACGGCACAAGGCGCTCAAAGGCTTGTGTGATCGGATGTTCAGGCATGGAATGCCTGGGATGCGGGAGCCGTGGCGGTGCCCTTGGACGAAGGCGCGCCGCAGGGAACTGCTCCCGTCACTGACGCTTCCTCAGGAGGACAAGTGGGACGACTCTTCGGCACGGACGGCGTGCGCGGTGTCGCCAACGCGGATCTGACGGCCGAGATGGCCCTCGGCCTCTCCGTCGCCGCGGCGCACGTACTGGCCGAGGCGGGCACCTTCGCGGGCCACCGGCCGACCGCCGTGGTCGGACGGGACCCGCGCGCGTCCGGGGAGTTCCTGGAGGCCGCGGTGGTCGCGGGCCTCGCCAGCGCGGGTGTGGACGTCCTGCGCGTGGGTGTGCTGCCGACGCCCGCCGTGGCGTACCTCACGGCCGCGCTCAGCGCCGATCTCGGCGTGATGCTGTCCGCCAGCCACAACGCCATGCCCGACAACGGCATCAAGTTCCTCTCCCGCGGTGGTCACAAGCTCGACGACGAGCTGGAGGAGCGGATCGAGGCGGTCTACGAAGAGCACCGCACCGGCGCCCCGTGGGACCGGCCGACCGGTGCGGGTGTGGGGCGCGTGCGCTCGTACGAGGAAGGGTTCGACCAGTACGTCGCCCACCTCGTCGCTGTCCTGCCCAACCGGCTCGACGGGCTGAAGATCGTCCTCGACGAGGCGCACGGCGCGGCCTCCCGGGTCTCGCCGGAGGCGTTCACGCGGGCCGGTGCCGAGGTCGTCACGATCGGCGCCGACCCGAACGGGCTCAACATCAACGACGGCTGCGGGTCCACCCACCTCGGCCTGCTGAAGGCCGCGGTCGTCGAGCACGGCGCCCACTTCGGCATCGCGCACGACGGGGACGCGGACCGGTGCCTGGCCGTCGACCACACCGGTGAGGAAGTGGACGGCGACCAGATCCTGGCCGTCCTCGCGCTGGCGATGCGCGAGCGCGGGGCGCTGCGGGCCGACACGGTTGTCGCCACCGTCATGTCCAACCTGGGCTTCAAGCTGGCGCTGGAGCGCGAGGGGCTCAAGATCGTCCAGACGGCCGTGGGGGACCGGTACGTGCTGGAGGAGATGAAGGAGCACGACTACGCGCTCGGCGGGGAGCAGTCCGGGCACGTGATCATCTCTGATCACGCGACCACCGGTGACGGCACGCTGACCGGGCTGCTGCTGGCGGCCCGGGTCGCGGCGAGCGGGCGGTCGTTGCGGGAGCTGGCGGCGGTGATGGAGCGGCTGCCGCAGGTCCTGATCAACGTGCCCGACGTGGACCGGTCCCGGGTCGGGACGTCCGCCGAGCTCGCGACGGCTGTCGCGGACGCCGAGCGGGAGCTCGGTGAGACGGGGCGGGTGCTGTTGCGGCCGTCGGGGACGGAGCCGTTGGTGCGGGTGATGGTGGAGGCGGCGGATATCGACCAGGCGCGGTCGGTCGCGGGGCGGTTGGCTGATGTGGTGAAGTCGGCGTTGGGGTAGGCGGGGGGTTGGGTCCCGGTCCGGGTGCCGGGTGCCGGGTGCTGGGTAGCCGGTCCGCCCGGTCCGCCGGTTCGCCGGGTTCGGTGTCTTGGGCCTGCGGCCCGGGGCGGTGCCGGGTTCGGGGTGGGGGTGCGGTGGGGTGCGGGGTGCGGGCTCGTTGTGGCTGGTCGCGCAGTTCCCCGCGCCCCTGGGGGTGGGGTGCGTGTGTGGTTGGGTGCGGCTTGGTGGGTGCTGGGTGCGCAGTTCCCCGCGCCCCTGGGGGGTGGGGCCGGGGTGCGCAGGTTCTCGCGCCCCGGGGGGTGGGGCTGGTTGCGCAGGTTGTCGCTTCTCTGGAGGGCTAGGACGCTGATCGTTTGCGTTGGGCGGTCCAGAGCCACTTCTGGAGGAGCAGGGTGAGGGTGCCGGCCAGGATGATGCCCAGGAGGTTCAGCAGGAGTTGTTCTGTTGAGCGCCAGGCCTGGTTGGTGTCCGTGTAGATGAGGGCCACGGCCGCGTTGGCGGCGGCGGGCACCGTGGTCACGGAGATGGCGACGCCGACCAGGGCGCCGGACTTGGCGGACGTCAGGGAGAGGGTGCCGGCGGCTCCGGCGAGCACCGCCACGACGAAGGAGAACCAGTCGGGGGCGTAGATGAAGCCGGTGTTGGGGCGTTCGGCCTCCAACTGGGCCTCGGTGAACAGGCCGACCGAGTCCATGAAGAGGCTGAAGCCCACCGTCACCACCATCGCCACGGCGAAGCCCACCAGCAGAGCGATCAGTGAGCGGAGTGCCAGGCGCGGCGCGCGCTGCACGGCCGCCGTGCAGATGCCGGCCAGCGGGCCGAACTCCGGCCCCACCGCCATCGCGCCCACGATCAGGATCGCGTTGTCCAGCACCACACCGCAGGCCGCGATCATCGTGGCCAGCGTGATGAACGCGAGGTAGGTGATGGAGAGGGTCGACTCCTCGTGGGTCGCCTCGGTCAGGTGCTCCCACAGGACCGCGTCCGCGCCCTCGCCGGGTGCGTCCGCCTCGGCCTGGTCGGCGCGCTTGGACAGTGACAGGTCGATGTTCTCCACGGCGATGGAGCCGCTGCTGTCCAGGCCCAACTTCTGGAGCCCGGTGAGCAGTTCGTCACCGGCCTCGCGCGCGACGTCGCACATCACCACGTCACCGGCGGGGTTGCGGGCGGCGCCCGGCATGACGACTAGGTGGGTGGTGCCGACCGTCTCCTCGATCAGGTGGACCACTTCGTCGGTCTTGCCGGACGGAGTGATGAGGCGCAGATGCAGCATGGCCGCAGACTAACGGTCACAACTTCCGCAGGCTCAGGCGCTGTACCTTGTGGTCCGCTCCCTTGCGGATGATGAGGGTGGCGCGGCCACGGGTGGGGGCCACGTTCTCGACGAGGTTGGGCCGGTTGATCGTCCGCCAGGTCGTGCGGGCGTAGTCGAGGGCCTCCTCCTCGGACACCTGGGTGTACTTGCGGAAGTACGAGGACGGGTTCTGGAAGGCCGTCGCGCGCAGCTTCTTGAAGCGGTTCAGGTACCAGCGCTCGATGTCCTCGACGCGGGCGTCGACGTACACGCTGAAGTCGAAGTAGTCGGCGAGGCCGACCCGGGTGCGGCCGTCCTTGCCGGGAAGGGCGGGCTGCAGGACGTTCAGGCCCTCGACGATCAGGATGTCGGGGCGGCGGACCGCGAGGCGCCGGTCCGGGACGATGTCGTAGATGAGGTGGGAGTAGACGGGCGCCGTGACCTCCTCCTTGCCGGCCTTGATGTCGGCGACGAAGCGGGTGAGCGCGCGGCGGTCGTAGGACTCGGGGAAACCCTTCCGCGACATCAGGCCGCGGGCCTCCAGTTCCCTGGTGGGCAGCAGGAAGCCGTCCGTGGTGACCAGTTCGACGCGCGGGTGCTCGGGCCAGCGGGAGAGCAGGGCCTGGAGGAGGCGGGCGACCGTGGACTTCCCCACGGCGACGGAGCCGGCCACTCCTATGACGAACGGGGTGCCGGACTGGGAGCCCTGCTCGCCGAGGAAGGTGTTCAGCGCGCCTCTGAGGCCGTCCGTGGCCCCGACGTAGAGGTTGAGGAGCCGGGACAGCGGGAGGTAGATGTCCCGCACCTCGTCGAGGTCGATGACGTCACCGAGGCCGCGCAGCTTCTCGACCTCCTCCGCGGTGAGCGGCAGTGGCGTCTTCTCGCGCAGCACACTCCACTCTGCTCGGGTGAGATCGACGTAGGGAGTCGCCTCCGGCCTGTGCCGGTGGGCGCTCCGGGGCATCGGGGAGACCGGAGAGATCACAGTCCATTGTTAACGGAGTTTGAACGGGATGGCGGGTGGGGTCCGTCACGCTCGGCTTTCCGTGCGTATCGGGGCTTCGTACGGTGGTGGGAATTTCCGATTTCGGGCACGCGGGAGCCCTTTCGGGCAGGATTTCGTGCGTAGGCTGCCGCTCATGTGCGGAATCGTGGGATACGTGGGGTCGCAGTCGGCGCTCGATGTCGTGATGGCCGGACTGAAACGACTGGAATACCGGGGGTACGACTCGGCGGGTGTCGCCGTGCTCGCGGACGGCGGGCTGGCGGCGGCGAAGAAGGCCGGGAAGCTGGTGAACCTGGAGAAGGAGCTGGCCGACCGGCCGCTGCCGGCGGGGACGACGGGCATCGGGCACACGCGGTGGGCGACGCACGGCGGACCGACGGACACGAACGCGCATCCGCATCTCGACAACGCGGGCCGGGTCGCCGTCGTGCACAACGGGATCATCGAGAACTTCGCCGCGCTGCGGGCCGAACTGGCGGAGCGCGGACACGCCCTGGCCTCCGAGACGGACACCGAGGTGGTGGCCCATCTGCTCGCCGAAGAGTTCTCCTCCTGCACGGACCTGGCGGAGGCGACGCGGCGGGTGTGCGGGCGGCTGGAGGGCGCGTTCACGCTGGTCGCGGCGCACGCCGACGCGCCGGACGTGGTCGTGGGGGCGCGGCGGAACTCGCCGCTCGTGGTGGGCGTCGGGGCGGGCGAGGCCTTTCTCGCCTCGGACGTCGCCGCCTTCATCGCCCACACGCGGTCGGCGATCGAGCTGGGGCAGGACCAAGTGGTGGAGCTGCGCCGGGACGGGGTGACGGTGACGAACTTCGACGGCAGCCCGGCCGACGTGCGCGCGTATCACGTCGACTGGGACGCGTCGGCCGCGGAGAAGGGGGGCTATGACTACTTCATGCTCAAGGAGATCGCCGAGCAGCCCAAGGCGGTCGCCGACACGCTGCTGGGGCGCATCGACGCGGCCGGTTCGCTGACGCTGGACGAGGTGCGGATCCCCCTCGGGGAGTTGCGGGAGATCGACAAGGTCGTCGTCGTCGCCTGCGGTACGGCCTTCCACGCCGGGCTGATCGCCAAGTACGCCATCGAGCACTGGACCCGGATCCCCTGCGAGGTGGAGCTGGCGAGCGAGTTCCGGTACCGGGACCCCATCCTCGACGCGCGCTCCCTGGTCATCGCCATCTCGCAGTCCGGCGAGACCATGGACACCCTGATGGCGCTGCGGCACGCCCGCGAGCAGGGGTCCAAGGTGCTGGCGATCTGCAACACCAACGGTTCGACGATCTCCCGCGAGTCGGACGCGGTGCTGTACACCCACGCGGGCCCTGAGGTCGCGGTCGCCTCGACCAAGGCGTTCCTGACGCAACTGGTCGCCTGCTATCTGGTCGCGCTGTACCTGGGCCAGGTGCGGGGCACGAAGTGGGGCGACGAGATCGGGGCGGTGATCCGGGACCTGTCGCAGATCTCCGGCGAGGTCGAGCGGGTCCTGGAGACGATGGAGCCGGTACGGGCCCTGGCGAGGTCGCTCGCCGCGAAGGACACGGTGCTGTTCCTCGGGCGGCACGTGGGGTATCCGGTCGCGCTGGAAGGCGCGCTGAAGCTGAAGGAACTCGCCTACATGCACGCCGAGGGCTTCGCGGCGGGCGAGCTGAAGCACGGGCCGATCGCGCTGATCGAGGACGACATGCCGGTGGTGGTGGTCGTGCCGTCGGCGCGGGGGCGGTCCGTGCTCCACGACAAGATCGTGTCCAACATCCAGGAGATCCGGGCGCGGGGGGCGCGGACGATCGTGATCGCGGAGGAGGGCGACGAGGCGGTGGTGCCGTACGCGGATCACTTGATTCGCATTCCGGCCACGCCGACGCTGCTTCAGCCGCTGGTGGCGACGGTGCCGTTGCAGGTGTTCGCCTGTGAACTGGCGACGGCCCGGGGCAACGAGGTGGATCAGCCGCGGAACCTGGCGAAGTCGGTGACGGTGGAGTGAGGTGACTTCAGGGCGTCGAGGAAGGGGGCGAAGGCCTCGGCCGGGAAGGTGAGGGTTGCCCTGGCCGGGGTCTTCGAATCGCGTATGGCCACTCGGGCGGGGCTATTGGCGATTTCGACGCACTCGTTGCCGTCGCCCGCGCCTGAGTAGGAGGACTTCCGCCAGTTGTCCATTGAGTGCCTCACAGCTCTTTCGTCAGCTTGTGGATGAGTTCGCGCGACCGTTCGGGATCGAGTGCAGAGGCCTCTACGGTACGGAACGTCGTTCGGTAGGTGTTGAGTTGGGCTTCGGAGTCGATCAGGACTGAGCCATGGGGTGCGTCACGCACCACAGTGTCCAGTTTGGGGACTGGTCCACCGACGTACGTCATGGTGCTCCCGGCAGTGGCGAAGCCGTCGACGTCGAAGGGGATGACGCGCAAGGTGACGTGGTCTGCTTCGGAGAGCTCAAGGAGCCGGGTGAGCTGAGCATACGAGGTGGCTCGATCGCTGACCCTGATCCGAAGCGCAGCCTCGTGGATGACCACTTCGTGCGGGATCCTGATCTTCTGGCGGGCCATTCGATGCTGGATGCGCAACTCGATCTCCTGCCTGGTGAGTTCAGGAAGCCTGGACTGGAACACCGCGCGCGCATAAGCCTCAGTCTGCAGCAGGCCAGGCACGTACAGGACGGAAACCTGGCGTTCGAACCGAGCATGGTGCTCCAGCTCGGACAGGTCCAGGAACGGGGTGGGCAGCAAACCCCGGTATTCCTCCCACCAGCCCCGTGTTCGATCCGTGGCCATCGCGACCAGCGCGTCGATGAACTCCTCGTCCGTGCAGGCGTAGTGGGACGCGAGACGGCGTAGCCGCTCTTCGCTCACCCCTGAGGAGCCGGACTCGATGTGGCTCAGCTGCACGGGGTTCACGCCGAGCAGCGCTGCTGCCTCGCGGGCGCTGAGACCTGCGGCGTCACGGAGTCGCCGAAGCTCGACCGCCAGGCGTAACTGACGGGCCGTTGGTTCGCGCCTGGTCGTCATCGATTGCTCCTCCTCGTGGGAGGCAGATTACGCGATCGACTTGCCCAACCGAAAGATTAACCCCTACCGTCAGTGATGCGACGCACACGTTGCGGAACAACCGGGACCCCGGAAGCGCACCGCCCCGTCCTGCCGTGACGGCTGCGGCACTGCCACCGCCCGCCGGCCTCAACCCCCACCACTTGAACGGAGTTCACGCATGCCTGAAAGCGAAAGCGAGAGCGGGACCGAGTCCTGGGAGTACTGCCTGTACATCCCGAACGACCTCCGGGCCGTCACCGTCAGTCGCCGTACCCTCCGCCTGATCCTGACGATGCACGGGCTGATCGGCCTGGTCGACGTCGCGGAGCTGCTCGCCACCGAGCTGGTCTCCAACGCCGTACGGCACACCAAGGGGCCGGCCGCGCTTCGGGTGCGCTGGTCGGTCGGCGGGGGTGCTGCGGATCGGGGCGTGGGACGCGGACCCGGAGCCGCCCGAGCCGCCACGGGCGTGGGAGCAGCTCGGCGAGTCGGAGCAGGGGCGGGGACTCGCTCTGGTGCGGGCCTGTGCCGACCTGTGGGGGTGGCATCCGCTGGCCAGACACGGCAACCGGGGCAAGTACGTGTGGTGCGAGCTGACCTCGGCGGCGTGAACGTGGTGGCGCGCCTCGAAAGGGTGAACGTCTCCCGATCGTCCGGACAGCTGTCCCACTACTCCACTGAGAAGGCGACCGTGGACACCGTGCTGCGCATCGGCCCAGCTGGAGAGAAACTGAGGGAAATCATGTCGTTCGTCAGCTACTTCCCCGGCCGGGGCACGGTCCGTGAGACGGCCTACCTGGAGGGCAAGACAGAAGGCAGGGTCGAAGGCGAGGCCAAGGGGATCTTGTTCGTGCTGGAGGTGCGCGGCATTCCCGTGTCGGACAGTGTGCGTGAACGCATCACCACCTGCACCGATCTCGACCGCATGGACGCCTGGCTGGAGCGCTCCCGCACGGTCGAGCGGGCCGAGGACCTGTTCGTCGAGGACCCGGAGGTTCCGGGGACCAGTCCAGAACGGGCCTGAGCGTTGGCCGGTCAGCAAGACAGTCAGCAAGACGACCCGCAGGGAGGGCCACCGGACGAGCCGCCGGAGCTGCTCGATCTCTACCGGTTCTCGACCACGTGCCTTGCGTTGGGCATCCCTGAGGACAGGGTGGCCGGTGACTTCCTGTTCGGGCTGGAGGGGCTCAGGCAGCGCGGAGTTCTTCGCGTCGAGGACGTGGCGCGGGTGCGCGCCGACGCGGTGGGCGAGGGTGAGGAACCCGTGCAGTGGGCCGCGGGCTTCGCCGCCGGGTACCTCTCGGCCTGGGCGGCGGCGGTACTGCGGGTCCTGGACACGCGCGGTGTCGGGTTCTCCAAGGAACTCCACCGGGGCGTCAGTCTGTGTGGCGACGCGGATCTGCTGACCCGTTTCCTGGATCGTGCCCTCACCGCGACCCATCAGGCCGATCTGGTCACGGGGGAGACGAGCCCGCGATCGGCGGACGGATCGTAGGGTGCTCGGCATGAGCATCATCGGGGTCGGCATCGACGTGGCGGAGATCGACCGGTTCCGGGCGTCGCTGGAGCGTACGCCCGGCATGGCGCAGCGGCTGTTCCTGGACAGCGAGTTGCTGCTGCCCAGCGGGGAGCGGCGGGGTGTCGCCTCGCTCGCCGCGCGGTTCGCCGCGAAGGAGGCCCTCGCCAAGGCGCTGGGCGCCCCGGCCGGCCTGCACTGGACCGACGCCGAGGTCTACGTCGAGGACAGCGGGCAGCCCCGGTTGCGGGTGACCGGGACGGTCGCGGCACGGGCGGCGGAACTCGGGGTGCGGTCCTGGCACGTGTCGCTCAGCCATGACGCGGGGGTGGCGTCGGCCGTGGTGATCGCGGAGGGGTGACGGCGGAGGGGTGACGGCGGTACCGGCACTGCCCAGGCGCCGGCCTGGGCAGTGGGGTGTCGTCGGTGCGGTGATCGCCGAGGGGCCGGTACGACGATGACGCCGGCTTGCGTCAGCAGATCGACTGCGTGCTGTTGACGAGGGTGTTGTTGCGGAACGTGGTGTTCGTGCCGCAGGGGTTCTCGCGGATCGCGGAGTTCGTCACCGTCAGGTTCTGGATCGTGATGTCCGCGTTGTTCGGGAACTCCGAGCGGGCCGCCAGCCGGATCTCGCCGCCGCCGGTGACCGTGCCGCTCTGGGCGGCGATGTTCACGTTGTAGCAGTTCTCGACCAGGATCGCGTTGTTGCCGGTGTTGGAGAGGTTCACCCGGTCGATGACCGCGCCGCCGCTCTCGGACACGCAGAACACGCCGCGTCCGCCGCCGCGGGCGATGACCTCGCCCACGCGGATGTTGGTGGGGTACGAGCTGCCGACCCGGCCGTTGCGGTTGGCCATGCGGAAGGCCGCGTAACCCGTGCCGGCGCCCGCCCCGTCCGCGTCGACCTTGGTGACGGTGGCGTTGACGGTCTGGTTGAGCAGCAGGCCCGACTCGCCGACGTTGCGCGCGGTGACCGTGCCGATGGTGAGGCCGTCGACGCCGTACGTCTCGACCGCGTGACTGGACGCCCCGGAGACGTACGCGTTGTCGATCCGGACGTTGCGCGTCCACTGGCTGGTGTCGCCCCGGTTGTCGATCCGGACGCCGAGGCCCGCCGACAGGCGCATGTCCAGCTGGCCGAGGACCACGTTCTGCACGTTGCGCAGGAAGATCCCGTACAGCGGGCTGCCGGTGAGGTTGAGGTGCTGGACCTCGATGTCCCGGGTGCCGCGGGAGTAGACCGGGGCCTGGTCGCCGGTGCCGGTGCCGGTGACGTTGATGGTGCCGCAGACGTCGAGGGTGGTGTAGCTCGGCAGGGATATGCGCGAGCCGGCGGACATCGAGCCCGAGCCGCGGACCACGACCCGTTCCTTGGCGGTGCGGCCGGCGGTGAGGCTGTTGACGGCCGCCTGGACGGCGGCGCGCAGGTCGGTGCCGGTGTAGACGGTGCTGCTGCCGCGCCGCGCGGTCCAGGTGCTGCCGTTGAGGACGGCCTCTGCCTGGTACGAGCCCTCGCCGCAGGCGGCGGCCACGGCGGCGGGCGCTGCGGGCGCGGTGGGGGCCGCGGTGGCGGTGGCGGGTGCGGTGAGGGCACCCGCGGCGAGGAGGGCGACGGTGCCGGAGGCGGCGATGAGTGCGGCTCTGCGTCCCATGGGGTCCGTCCTGTTGTCGAAACGATTCGACTGAATCGATTCACTTGTGGGGGTCCGTGAGTTTGGCAAAGGGGCGGCAAAGCGTCAATGGGCGTGGCATGCCCGGGCATTCACTTTCCGTTCTGCGGCAGACTCGAACGCATGCGTACTGCGTACAGCGTGGAGACGGTAAGGGCGGCCGAGCGGGAGCTGATGGCACGGCTTCCGGACGGGGCGCTGATGCAACGCGCGGCGGCCGGACTCGCCGCGGCCTGCGCGGACCTGCTGGGGCGGGTGTACGGCAGCCGGGTCGTGCTCCTGGTCGGCAGCGGCGACAACGGCGGCGACGCGTTGTACGCCGGGGCCCGGCTCGCGCGCCGGGGCGCCGGGGTCACCGCGGTGCTGCTCGCGCCCGAGCGGACCCATGCCGGGGGGCTCGCGGCGTTGCGGCGGGCGGGCGGGAGCGTCGCGGGGACGGACCCGGGCGAGGAGGTGATCGGCCGGGCCGACCTCGTCGTCGACGGGATCGTCGGCATCGGGGGGAAGGGCGGACTGCGGCCGGACGCCGTGCCGTTGGCCGCCGCCGCGGAGCGGTCCCGGGCCGCCGTGGTCGCCGTCGACCTGCCGAGCGGTGTGGACGTCGACACGGGTCAAGTGCACGGGGTCGCCCTGCGGGCCGATCTGACGGTCACCTTCGGGACGCACAAGCCGGGGCTGCTGGTCGATCCGGCGCGGGAGTACGCCGGGTCGGTGCGGCTCGTCGACATCGGGCTGGAGCTGCCGGACGAGCCCGCGCTGGAGGCGTTGCAGCACGCGGACGTGGCGCGGCTGCTCCCGGTGCCGGGGGCGGAGAGCGACAAGTACCGGCGGGGCGTCGTCGGGATCGCGGCCGGCTCCGCGCGGTACCCGGGGGCGGCGGTGCTCGCGGTGGCGGGGGCACTGCGGGGCGGCGCCGGGGCCGTGCGGTACGTGGGGCCCGCCGGGGACGCGGTCATCGCGCGCTTCCCCGAGACGCTCGTGTCGGACCAGGGGCCGCGGAAGGCGGGGCGCGTGCAGGCGTGGGTCGTCGGGCCGGGCGCGGGGGACGACGCCGGGACGGTGGCGGAGGTGCTGGCGGCGGACGTACCCGTGCTGATCGACGCGGACGGGCTGCGGCTGGCGGACGCCGAGGCGGTGCGGGGGCGGGCGGCGCCGACGCTGATGACTCCGCATGCCGGGGAGGCGGCGGCGCTGCTCGGAGTGGCACGGGAGGAGGTCGAGCGGGCCCGGCTGGACTCGGTGCGGGAGCTGGCGGGGCGGTACGGGGCGACCGTGCTGCTGAAGGGGTCGACGACGCTGGTGGCCGATCCCGGGGGCGGGACGGCGGTGCGGGTGAACGCGACGGGGACGTCCTGGCTCGCCACGGCGGGGAGTGGGGACGTGCTGTCGGGGCTGACGGGGTCGTTGCTGGCGGCGGGGTTGTCGGCGCGGGACGCGGGAAGCGCGGGGGCGTATCTGCACGGGTTGGCGGGGCGGTTGGTGGCGGACGGGGCGCCGGTGGGGGCGCATGACGTGGCGGGGGCGATTCCGGGGGCGTGGCGGGATGTACGGCGGTGAGCTCGGGGCCGTGGGCCGGGGGTTCGGGGGTCCGGGGTCGGGGGTCGAGTGGGTCTGGCCTTGGGTGGGGGAGTGGGTGAGTGAACGGGGGTGGGCGGGGCCCGCTTGGGTGTGATGCGCCCCCGCCGCCCCTACCCGTCCCGTCCCCGGGGGCTGCCGCCCCCGGACCCCCGCTTCGGCCCTGAAGGGGCCTCGTCCTCGAACGCCGGACGGGCTGGAGGCAGCGCCGGAGGCTCTGTCGGACCCCTCTGAGACACTGGGGGCGCGATGAGTGAGACAGCAGCCCTGCCGAGTGCGCCCCTGCGTGCCCGCGCCGAGATCGATCTGGCCGCCCTGCGGGCCAACGTGCGGACCCTGCGCGCCCATGCGCCGGGCGCGGCCCTGATGGCCGTGGTGAAGTCCGACGCGTACGGCCACGGGGCGGTGCCGTGTGCCCGCGCGGCCGTCGAGGCGGGGGCGAGCTGGCTGGGTACCGCCACGCCCGAGGAGGCCCTCGCGCTGCGCGCCGCCGGGCTGCCCGGGCGCGTCATGTGCTGGCTGTGGACGCCCGGCGGGCCCTGGCGGGAGGCGATCGAGGCCGACCTCGACGTGTCCGTCAGCGGGATGTGGGCCCTGGACGAGGTCTGCGCGGCGGCCCGTGCCGCCCGTGTCCCCGCGCGCGTGCAGCTGAAGGCCGACACCGGGCTGGGGCGGAACGGCTGCCAGCCCGGCGACGACTGGCACGCGCTGGTCGGCCAGGCCCTGCGCGCCGAGAGCGAGGGGCTGATCCGTGTCACCGGGCTCTGGTCGCACTTCGCCTGCGCCGACGAGCCAGGACATCCCTCCATCGCCGCCCAGCTGACCCGTTTCCGGGAGATGGTGGCGTACGCGGAGGGGCGGGGCGTCCGGCCCGAGGTGCGGCACATCGCCAACTCGCCCGCCACGCTCACCCTGCCCGAGTCCCACTTCGACCTCGTCCGGACCGGCATCGCCGTCTACGGCGTCTCGCCCAGCCCCGAGGTCGGCAGCCCCGCCGGCTTCGGGCTGCGTCCGGTGATGACGTTGTCGGCGTCCATGGCGCTGGTGAAGCGCGTTCCGGGGGGTCACGGCGTCAGTTACGGGCATCACTACGTCACACCGGGCGAGACGACCCTCGGTCTGGTGCCCGTCGGCTACGCGGACGGCGTCCCCCGGCACGCCTCCGGGACCGGCCCGGTGCTGGTCGACGGCAAGTGGCGGACCGTCGCCGGCCGGATCGCCATGGACCAGTTCGTCGTCGATCTGGGCGGTGACGAGCCCCCGTCCGGCGCGGAGGCGGTGCTCTTCGGGCCCGGTGACCGCGGCGAACCCACCGCCGAGGACTGGGCGCAAGCGGCCGGGACCATCGCGTACGAAATCGTCACCCGCATCGGAACGCGCGTTCCCCGCGTCTATGTGAATGAGTGACAAGTCACTCTGAATCGGCGGCAGGACGGGTAACCGCACGGGGACACGGACACACAGTGCCTCGGGGGGCCACCCATACCGAACGGCATCACGGGCACTGAGACGTACCAGGAGCACCACCGGCACCACCGGCACCAGTCTCAGTATCACCAGCACCATCGGCATCACCGATCACCGATCACCGATCAGCGGTCCACCAGTCCGGCGAAGAGGAGCGGTACGTGAGCGAGAGCAGCGCGGAGGTCGTCGCGAGCGTCGCCTCGGCGGCCGTCGCCTCCGCTGCCGAGGGGGCGACCGGCGGATGGCGCAAGGCCACCGGGATCGCGGGCGCGGCGATAGGGGTGGTCGCGGCGGGCGCGGCCGCCGGCGTCGCTCTGGAGCGGCTCACCGTCGGCCGCGGGATGCGCAGGAAGGCCCAGCTCGCGCTGGACTCGGCGGGACCGTACGGCGCCGTGCGCGGCATGCCGGGCACGGCCTACGGCGACGACGGCACCGAGCTCTACTACGAGGTCGACGACGTCGAGCCGGAGGGCGGGCCGGAGCCCCGGCGGCGCCGGCTCTTCGGGCGCAAGGCGCCCGCTCCCGTCACCGTCGTCTTCAGCCACGGCTACTGCCTCAGCCAGGACTCCTGGCACTTCCAGCGGGCGGCGCTGCGGGGCGTCGTGCGGACCGTGCACTGGGACCAGCGCAGCCACGGGCGGTCCGGGCGGGGCGTGGCCCAGGTGCAGGACGGGGTGCCGGTCACCATCGAGCAGCTCGGCCGCGACCTGAAGGCCGTCATCGACGCCGCCGTGCCGGAGGGGCCGATCGTGCTGGTCGGGCACTCCATGGGCGGGATGACCGTCATGGCGCTGGCCGACCAGTACCCCGAGCTGATCCGGGAGAGAGTGGTGGCGGTGGCGTTGGTGGGCACGTCGTCCGGGCGGCTCGGCGAGGTCAACTTCGGGCTGCCGGTCGCCGGTGTCAACGCGGTACGGCGGGTGCTGCCCGGGGTGCTGAAGGCGCTGGGACAGCAGGCCGCGCTGGTGGAGAAGGGGCGGCGGGCCACAGCCGACCTGTTCGCCGGGATCATCAAGCGGTACTCCTTCGCGTCCCGGGACGTCGACCCGGCCATCGTCCGGTTCGCCGAGCGGATGATCGAGGGCACGCCGATCGACGTGGTCGCCGAGTACTACCCGGCGTTCAACGACCACGACAAGACCGAGGCGCTCGCCCTCTTCCAGGACATGCCGGTGCTCGTGCTGGCCGGGGTGGGGGACCTCGTCACGCCGAGCGAGCACAGCGAGGCCATCGCCGACCTGCTGCCGGAGGCCGAGCTGGTGCTCGTCCCGGACGCCGGGCACCTGGTGATCCTGGAACACCCGGAAGTGGTCACCGACCGTCTCGCCGACCTGCTCACCCGCGCGGGTGCCGTCCCGGCAGGAGCTACCGTAAGTGGCTATGGAAGCACCAGCGGAGCCGTACGACCCGGTTGAGACCGAGCTGACCGTCACCTCTCCCGAACAGATGCGGGAGCTGGGCCGAAGGCTCGCCGAACTGCTGCGCGCGGGCGACCTCGTGATGCTCACCGGGGAGCTCGGCGCGGGCAAGACGACCCTGACCCGGGGGCTGGGTGAGGGGCTCGGGGTCCGGGGCGCCGTCACGTCCCCGACCTTCGTGATCGCCCGCGTCCACCCGCCGCTCGGCGACGGTCCGCCCCTCGTGCACGTCGACGCCTACCGGCTGGGCGGCGGACTGGACGAGATGGAGGACCTCGACCTCGACGTCTCGCTGCCCGAGTCGGTGGTCGTCGTGGAGTGGGGCGAGGGCAAGGTCGAGGAACTGACCGACGACCGGCTGGAGGTCGTCATCCACCGGGCCGTCGGCGACACCACCGACGAGGTGCGGCACGTGAGGCTGACCGGGCTCGGGGAGCGCTGGGCGGCGGTGGATCCGAGCGTGCTGTCGGTGTGATGACGAGGGTCCCGGGCCGGTGCTGCCGGTGGGATGACGACGGCCTCGGGCCGGTCCTGCCGGCGTGACGTGATGGCGGTCCGCGGGACGGTCCATGAATGTTCCGACAAGACGTCGGCAAGATATTGCGTTCGGCGTCTTCGGCGTGGTCACATGGTACCCAATCCTTAGTTAGGCCTACCTAACTAAGCCCGCCCCCGAACTTCAGGAGGCGTTCCATGCCGGCCACCGAGAACAAGCCGGAGCCGCGGTCCTCCGCGGTCGTCGCCGGCGTGTCCATGCGCGACCTGCTGGCGTCCTGCGCCGCGGCGAGCGCGGTGTCCACACCGCCCCGCCTGCCCGACCCGCAGGTGTCGCGACCGGTCCGGGAGCACCGCGAGGCCGCCTGAGGGTGTCGTTGACGTCGAGGCCGTCCAGGGGTGTCGTCCGGACCGGCCCCGGACGGTCAGCGGATCACGACGACCTTCTCGCCGATCGTCGCGAACCGCCACATCGCGTCGCCGTCCGCGCGGGTCTCGCGGATGCCGCCGGTGCGGACGCCCTGGCTGGAGGACGAGGACGAGGACGAGCCCGGCACCGCCGCGCTGAAGCCGATGGACACGCCGTCCACGCTGGTGAAGCGGACCACGTGCTCGATGGGGGTGCCGTCGGTGCCGGTGACCGAGTTCGAGCGGGAGGTGACCGCGTAGGTGCCCGGCGCCGGGTCGACACTCCCGGGGGTGACCTTGAACGTGCGCGTGACCTTGTCGCCCGCTCCCACCAGCCACACCCGGTCGTCGTCCACCGAGTACACGACCCGGGAGCCCGTACCGGAGGCGGCGGGCAGGGCCGCGGGGTCCGTCCGGTCGCGGGGCGCCTTCGGGGCGGCCGCCGCGGGCGAGCC
>NZ_JBSFTY010000118.1:0-21697 GCF_053591515.1 Streptomyces sp. NPDC003011 | reverse complement strand
GCAGGAGGTTCGACGGCCCTCCGGTGACCGAGGACTACAAGGCGATCGAGGAGGCGGTTCCCGCGCTGGCCGCGGAGTCGGCCGAGGAGCTGCTGCCGCTTCCCGCGGCCGGGCCCCGATGCGGGCCAGCACCACCGTGCCCCGCCCCGGCGAGCTGTGCAGGCCGAAGTCGTCCGCTATGCGGCGGCAGGTGCCGAGCCCGGCCCCGAGGGACCGCGCCGTGGAGTAACCGTCACGCAGGGCGGTGGTGACGTCGGCGATGCCCGGCCCGTGGTCGACCGCGGCGACCTGCACCAGGGGGGCGCCGCCCGCCGCGGGCAGGGCCGGGTCCACCACGTCGATGAGGAGCTGACCGCCCCCGGCGTGCTTGAGCAGGTTGGTGGCCAGCTCGGTCGCCACCAGCGCGGCCGCCGCCGTCCGCGGCTCGTCGAGCCCGGCGAGGGCGGCCGCGTGCTCCGCGGCGACCCGGGCGTCACGCACCCGGGTCGAGTCGTGCACCGGTACGTCCCACACGCGCGGCATTCAGGACTCCTCACGCGGCCTGGGCGGCATCGCCGCCCAGGAGACCACCGTGACCTTGGTGCCGACCCCGGGGGTGCTGTCGACGGCGAACTCGTGCACCAGACGGCGCGCACCGCCCAGGCCCATGCCGAGGCCGTCGCCGGAGGTGTAGCCGTCGCTCAGCGCCCGCTCCAGGTCGGGGATGCCCGGCCCCTCGTCGGAGAAGGTCAGCCGCAGCCCACGGGTCCGTCCGCTGACCACGGGCGCCGTCTCCATCTGGCCGCCCCCGCCGTGCACGAGGGTGTTGCGGGCCAGCTCACTGGCCGCGGTGACCAGCTTGGTCTGCTCCACCAGTCCGAAGCCCAGCAGGCCGGCGGCCTGCCGCACATGCTGTCGCACCCACACCAGATCCATGTCCGAACGGATCGGCAGGCAGGCTTCGACACCCGCGGCTGTCTGCATCACCGGCTCTCCTGGCGCAGGCCGCCGGAGCGGGTGTCCGGATCAAGCCCCGCGAGGAGCTCCATGGCCGCCTCGGTGGTGAGCGCGGTGCGCAGCCCCGGCAGCGTCAGCCCCAGCTCCACCATCGTGATCGCGACCGCCGGCCGCATCCCGGCGACCACGGTCCGCGCCGCCAGCAGCCGGGCGTTCGCCGCGATCTCGGCCAGCACCCGCCCGAGGAAGGAGTCGACTATCTCCACTCCGGAGATGTCGATGACCACACCGGTCACCCCGGTGCTGACGATCATCTCGCCGATGTCCTCCTGGAGCTGCTGCGCCGTGCTGTCGTACAGATCCCCCTGGAGCGTGACCAGGAGGACGTCACCGAGCCGGAGGACCGGCACGTGGCCCGTGACCGGGCGGGAGAAGTCGTGGCTCACCGGGGCCCCGCACCGCCGGGCGTCGAGTTGATGATGTCGGTGCCCAGCTGGTGCAGGGCGTACGCCAGGGCGTCGGCCAGACTCGACCGGGTCATCACGGTGCCCAGGTCCAGGCCCAGATGCACGATGGTCTGCGCGATGGCCGGACGGATGCCGGAGACGATGCACTCGGCGCCCATCAGCCGGGTCGCGGCGACCGTCTTCATCAGATGCTGGGCCACCAGGGAGTCGACGGTGGGCACACCGGTGATGTCGAGGATGGCGAACCGGGCGTGCTGGTCGACCACGGCCTCCAGGAGGCTCTCCATGACCACCTGGCTGCGGGCGCTGTCGAGCGTGCCGATCAGCGGCACGGCCACGACGCCGTCCCACAGCTTGATGACGGGGGTCGCCACCTCCATCAACTGGAGCCGCTGCCGCTCGATCAGGGCCTGCCCCTCGCTCAGCGCCGTCTCCAGCACGACCAGCCGGAGCGTGCCCATCAGCACCGTCAGCGCCGTGGTGCACTCGCGGACCCGGTCGGCGTCGTCCTCGGGGAGGTCGGCGAGCAGCAGGTTCTCGACCGGCGGACGCAGGGCGTTCACGTCGTTCGACACCTGCGAGGTGGTGAAGCCGGCCCGCGAGCGGGCCGCGCCCATCCGGGACAGCTGCTCACGCACCACGGTGAACCCGGCGGCGTCGGGATCGTGCACCTGGTCCGTGTCGGCGACCTGTGCCAGCGAGTCGACGACGATCTTGCCCGCTTCCACCGCCTCGTCCCGCGAGACGGTGAACACCGTACGGAACAGCGGTTCGTCGGCCCATCGCTGGGCGATCTGCTCACCGCGGCGGCGCAGGAATTCCCCGACCTCCCGTGCCGGTGATGCGTGTTGCCCAACCGATTCGTGCTCCGGCACCTGCATTACTCCTCAGATCCTCGTCGGGTTGCGTCGCACCGAACCCGCTGGAGGCAACGAGACGGCGATATGACCCTGCCGGGCGACCACTGTAACCATGGCCCCACCTCGTACGACACCTCGTGCCGGACAAACGATCACCGTGGGGCGAAAAGCCCGGTGACGGCGGTGGAACGCCCGCCGGATCAGAGCTGTCGCTCGTCCTGCAGGTCCTGATCCGTCCCGAACGCGTCGACGCGGGCGAGTGCCTCGTCGAGGTTCTCCGACACCGGAACCGTGATGCTCACACCCGTCAGGTCCAGGATCCGCCGTACCGCCGGAGCGGGGGAGATGATGTGCACGCTGCCCGGTATGCCGCGGGCCTCCTGGTACACGCGCAGGATGATGTTCATGCCGGACGAGTCCATGAAGGGCACGGCCGACAGGTCCAGCAGGAAGTGCCGCCGGCCGTGGTGGAGCTGGTTGGCCAGGTGATGCTGGAACTCCGTTGCGGTGTCTACGTCCAAATAGCCCTCGACCGCGATCAGGGCGACGTCCTCCCTCGGCAGGGTGACCTCGACGGACAAGGGGTTCTGGGCAATGGACACAAGTACCTCCACAAACGCATACGGCCAGGGCTGGTCGTCCCTGTCAGCAATTTCGGTGCACACCGGTTCCGGCGGTGTTCCGTGATCAAGCTCTCATCGGTCTGCCGATCTCATCCAGCGCCTTTCGGGTCGTCGTCCGTCACCGTGCCGCCCCGCGCTTACCCGGGATCCCGCGAGGTATGCGGATGAGGTGCGAAACCCGTTCCGCCCGGCCGGCCGACGGCTCCGCCGCCCTCGCGCGCGTCCGGGCCGTCAGCCGACCCGGATGCCCACGATGCAGGTGTCGTCGTCGGTGTCCGACTTGCTGTACGTGAGCAGGCGGTCCAGCTGCTGGTCGAGTGTCTTGGGCGCGCTGCGTGCCGTGGTCAGCAGATGACGCAGGGACTCCTCCACGGAACGGTCGCGGCGCTCGATCAGACCGTCGGTGTACATCAGCAGGGTGTCTCCGGCGGCCAGCTGGATCTCGTCCTCCTCGTAGACCGCCTCGGGCACGGCCCCGAGCAGCAGGCCCTTGACCAGGGGCAGCGGCGACGCCTCCGCCGCGCGTACCAGCACGGGCGGGAGATGACCGGCCCGCGCCCAGCGCAGGGTGTGCCGTTCGGGGTCGTACAGTCCGCAGACCGCCGTCGCGGTGACGGCACCGGTGAGGTGGTGCGCGACGATGTTGAGCCACGACAGCAGCTGGGCCGGCCCGGCACCGGTGACGGCCAGCCCGCGCAGCGCGTTGCGCAGCACGACCATGCTCGTGGCGGCCTCTATGCCGTGCCCCGCCACGTCACCGACGCACACCAGGACCATCCCGGACGGCAGCACGACGGCGTCGTACCAGTCGCCGCCCACGAGTTGCTCCGTCTCAGCCGGCCGGTAGCGGACGGCCACCTGGAGGTCGGGGACCTCGAGCGGGGCCTGGGCGGGCGGCATGATGGCGTGCTGCAGCTGAAGCGTCAGCCGGTTGCGCTCGGTGGCCTGCTGCTCGGTGTGCGCGAGCTGGTCGCGGGTGGCCGCGAGCGCGACCTCGGTCCAGTGCTGGGCCGAGATGTCCTGGTAGGCCCCGCGGACGGCGAACAGCCGGCCGTGTGTGTCGAGCACCGGCTCGGCGACGACCCTGATGTGCCGGGTGACGCCGTCGGGCCGCTGCAGCCGGAACGCCGTGGACGCGGACCGTCGTTGGTTCAGCACGGTGCGCAGGAACCGGCGGATGGCCGTGGTGTCGTCCGGGTGCGCATGGGCGGGGAGCTCCTCCAGCGGCACCGGCATGCTCGACGGGTCACGGCCGTACAGGTCGAAGAGCTGACCGTTCCAGGTGATCTCGTGGGTCAGCAGGTTCTCCTCGAACCCGCCGATCCGCCCGAGCCGCTGGGCGTGCTGGAGCAGGCTCGCCAGCCGGGCGGTCTCGTCCTCGATCCGCCACAGCAGCAGGACACCGCTCCCGTGCCGGCTGATGCTGATGTCGGCGACGGTCGACAGCGGAACCTGGTCCACGAGCGAGGTGAGGTTCATCCGGCGCGCCCGGAAGGGCTCGCCCGTCGCGTACACCCGCTCCACGCGCTGGAACAGCTCGCTCACACCGGCGGCCATCGGGTAGGCCTCCAGCAGCAGGGCACCGTTGACGACGGCGCGTGAACGGCCCGCGGGATCGAGGAACCGGCCGTTCACATGCTGGATGCGGAAGTCCACCAGGTGGCCGGAGTCGTCGAGATGCGGCACCAGGACCAGAGCGGGGTCGTGCAGCCCGTCGGCCAGGTCCATGAGCTCCGCCGCGTCCGGCAGCACGCGAGGCTCCTGCGCCAGGTCGTGGTGTTGCGTGTACGTCTCCAGCGTGTGGGCGCACAGCTCGGCGAGGGCCTCCACCTGTCGGACGATCCGCGCCGGCTGGGCGGGCAGCGGCTCCGGCCAGGCGATCTCCAGCACGCCGTGGACGCGCCCGCCGGTCCCGGCGGGCAGTGCGGCCCGGCCGCCGTCCGGGTGGTGGTGCCGGCCGATGCTGGGCAGACCGGTCTGGGCGAGGGACGTGATCCACTGCCCCGCGCGCTCGGTGAGGCCGCGCCGGGCCACCGTCGCCACGTCCGGCGGCACATAGCGCCAGCGCGCCGCCTCGGCCGGGGAGAAACCGGCGCTGCCCGCCAGCGTGAGGGACCCGTCCGGGCCGACCGCCCAGATGGCGACGGCCACCGCCCCGAGCGGCCGCAGGGCCTGCCGCAGCAGGGAGTCCGCGACGGCCTGGGTGTCGTCCGCGGCCAGCGCGCCGCTCTCGGCGGCCCGCAGCCGTACGGCCGCGGACTCGCCCGCCGGGTCCGCGTCGCCCGACGTGGCGGCGAGGAAGGCGTCGGTCACCTCGGACATCCGGTCCCGGGCGGCCTGGTTGATGACCTCGACCGCGAACTCCAGGGGCGTGACCTTGGCCTGCTCGGCCAGCTCGGCGAGCTGGCGCGCGGCCTGCGCGGGACCGCACTGCAGACGTTCGACCAGGATGCCCTTGGCGAGCTCGATCAGGGCCCGCCCCTCCGCCTCCGCCTGGGCGGCCCGCACCTCACGGCGCAGCCGCTCGACGGTCGCGGCCAGCCTGCCGACGGGGGAGCCGGAGGGAACGGCCGGCCCGTCGCCGGTCCGCCCGTCACCCGCCGGCCCGTCGTCGGGCGTCTCGTCGAGGGCCGGCCCGTTCTCCAACTCCCCGCCGGCCGTCGGTTCGCCGCCGTCGCCGCCGGGCGGCGCGTCCGGCCGAGCGGAGGGAGCGGCGGACGCGTGCCGTGCCTCACCGTCGTCGTGCTCGTGCGGGTGTTCGGAGACGCTCACAGTGCGAAGGCTCCTCGGCCGACAGGCCCTCGGGGACGGAAGAGGCGGCGCGGGCCCGGCCGCACCGCGTGCCGGGCGGTGACGGCCGGCCTCATGCGGGCAGCCACCGTCCGACGCAGGCGATCAGATCCTGGGTGTCGACGGGCTTGGTGACGTAGTCGCTGGCGCCCGAGGCGAGGGACTTCTCCCGGTCACCGGGCATCGCCTTCGCGGTGACGGCGATGATGGGCAGCTCGGCGTACTGCGGCATCCTGCGGATCTCGGCCGTCGCCGTGTAACCGTCCATCTCCGGCATCATGACGTCCATCAGTACGAGGGCGATGTCCGGGTTGTTGACGAGGGCCTCGATGCCCTTGCGGCCGTTGTCCGCGTGCAGCACCCGGAACCCGTGCAGTTCGAGGATCCCGCTGAGCGCGAAGAGGTTGCGGGCGTCGTCGTCGACGACGAGCACGGTACGGCCGCGGAACGAGCCGTCGACCGGCTGCGGCGCCAACGACTGCGCCTCCTCGGTGCGGACCAGGGACAGCACGTCTCCGGGTTCCTCGGCCGACAGGTGCAGCGCGATGCGTTCGCGCAGCTCGTCCAGGCTGGAGAGGAACTCCAGCGAGCCGCCTGCCGCGCGGGACCGCAGGGCCTCCTCCAGGGCGAGGTCGGCACGGTGACCGCTGTGCACGAGCACCGGGACACTCGCCAGCGCCGAGTCGCCCTCCAGCGCCTCCAGGAAGCGGGCGGCCTCGCCGTCCGGCATGCCCAGTTCCAGTACGACGCAGTGGCACGGCTCGTCGGCCAGGGCGCCCGCGGCCTCCTGGGCCCCGACGGCGGTGATGACGTCGACCGCGGCTCCCGGGCTGCTGCCGCTCCGGCCGTGGGCCACGTCCGCGACCACGCTCTCGGCGACCAGGGTCAGCAGACCGCGGGAGCGCTCCTCCACCACGAGCAGACGGCGCCGGCGTTCGCCGGCCGCGGCCACCGGGCCGGCGGCCGCCTGGCGGCCGCCCACGGTGTCCGGGGCGAGCGGGACGTCCAGCGCCCTCTCCAGGACCCGGCCGCTGTCCAGCAGCTCCTCGAAGTCGGGACGGGCCACCGGCAGGAAGAGCGTGAACGTACTGCCCTGGCCGGGCGTGCTGTCCACCGTCACCGCACCACCGAGCAGATGGGCGATCTCCCGGGTGATGGACAGACCGAGGCCGGTGCCTCCGTACTTGCGGCTCGTCGTGCCGTCCGCCTGCTGGAACGCGCCGAAGATCGTCTCCAGCTGCTGCTCCGGAATCCCGATGCCCGTGTCCTTCACGCGGAACGCCACGATGGTCACCCCGCCCAGCACGCCGTTGGGCACCTCGCCGTCGGCCACGGGTTCGATACGCAGCTCCACGCCGCCCTGCTCGGTGAACTTGACCGCGTTGGACAGCAGGTTGCGCAGCACCTGACGCAGGCGGGAGTCGTCGGTCAGCAGGTCCGCCGGTGCGCCGGGGGCCGTGGTCACCGTGAAGTCCAGGCCCTTCTGCGACGTCATCGGCCGGAAGGTGGCCTCCACGTAGTCGATGAGCTGCCGCAGGGAGACGACCTCCGGCGCCACGTCCATCTTTCCGGCCTCGACCTTCGACAGGTCGAGGATGTCGTTGATCAGCTGGAGCAGGTCCGACCCCGCGGAGTGGATGATGCCCGCGTACTCGACCTGCTTCGGGGTGAGGTTGCGGGAGGGGTTCTGGGCGAGCAGCTGGGCGAGGATGAGCAGGCTGTTGAGCGGGGTGCGCAGCTCGTGGCTCATGTTCGCCAGGAACTCCGACTTGTACTTCGAGGCGAGCGACAGCTGCTGGGCGCGCGCCTCCAGTTCCTGCCGGGCCTGCTCGATCTGCAGGTTCTTCGCCTCGATGTCCCGGTTCTGGGCCACCAGCAGCGAGGCCTTCTCCTCCAGCTCGGCGTTGGAGCGCTGCAGTTCCTCCTGCTGGGACTGCAACTCCGCCGACCTCGCCTGGAGCTCGGCCGTCAGACGCTGTGACTCGTCCAGCAGCTCGTCGGTCCGGGCGTTGGCCACGATCGTGTTCACGTTGACGCCGATGGTCTCCATCAGCTGTTCCAGGAAGTCCTGGTGCACCTCGGTGAAGGGGGTGACCGAGGCGAGCTCGATCACACCGAGGACCTGACCCTCCACCACGATGGGCAGCAGCACCAGCGCGCTCGGCACGACCTGGCCGAGGCCCGAGGAGATGGTCACGTAGTCGGGCGGCAGTCCGTCCACCGTGATGGTGCGGCGGCTGCGCGCGGCCTGGCCGACCAGGGTGCGGCCGAAGGCGATGCGGGTGGGCCGCGTGGAGTCCTCGGGATAGCCGTAGGAGCCGACGAGCCGCAGCTCGGGGCCGTCGTCACCGTCCTCGGCGAGGTAGAAGGCGCCGTACTGGGCGGACACCAGCGGCACCAGCTCGTCCATGATCAGCTCGGCCACGACCGGCAGGTCGCGGTGCCCCTGCATCAGGCCGGAGATGCGGGCGAGGTTCGTCTTGAGCCAGTCCTGCTCCTGGTTGGCCCGCGTGGTCTCGCGCAGCGAGCCGACCATGGAGTTGATGTTGTCCTTGAGCTCGGCGACCTCGCCGGAGGCCTCCACGGTGATCGAGCGGGTCAGGTCGCCCTCGGCGACGGCGCTGGTGACCTCGGCGATCGCGCGCACCTGCCGGGTGAGGTTGCCCGCGAGCTCGTTCACGTTCTCGGTGAGGCGCTTCCAGGTGCCCGAGACGCCCTCCACCTCGGCCTGGCCGCCGAGGCGTCCTTCGGTGCCGACCTCGCGGGCGACGCGGGTGACCTCGTCGGCGAAGGCGGACAGCTGGTCGACCATCGTGTTGATGGTCGTCTTCAGTTCGAGGATCTCGCCGCGGGCGTCGACGTCGATCTTCTTCGACAGGTCGCCCTTGGCCACCGCGGTCGTCACCAGCGCGATGTTGCGCACCTGACCCGTCAGGTTGTTCGCCATCGAGTTGACGTTGTCGGTCAGGTCCTTCCACGTACCGGCCACGTTCGGCACGTGGGCCTGGCCGCCGAGGCGTCCCTCGGTGCCGACCTCGCGGGCGACGCGGGTGACCTCGTCGGCGAACGCGGACAGGGTGTCGACCATGGTGTTGATGACGTCCGCCAGGGCCGCGACCTCGCCCTTGGCCTCCACCGTGATCTTCTGCGAAAGGTCGCCCCGGGCCACGGCGGTGGCGACCTGGGCGATCGAACGGACCTGGCCGGTCAGGTTCGACGCCATCACGTTGACGTTGTCGGTGAGGTCCTTCCAGGTGCCCGAGACACCCCGGACCTGCGCCTGGCCGCCGAGGTTCCCGGCGGTGCCGACCTCTCGGGCGACGCGGGTGACCTCGTCGGCGAAGGCGGAGAGCTGGTCGACCATCGTGTTGATGGTGTTCTTCAGTTCGAGGATCTCACCGCGGGCGTCGACGGTGATCTTCTGGGTGAGGTCACCCTTGGCCACGGCGGTCGCCACCTGGGCGACGTTGCGGACCTGGGAGGTGAGGTTGCCCGCCATGAAGTTCACCGAGTCGGTGAGGTCCCGCCAGGTGCCCTTGACCCCCTTGACGTCGGCCTGGCCGCCGAGGCGTCCTTCGGTGCCGACTTCTCGGGCGACGCGGGTGACCTCGTCGGCGAAGGCGGAGAGCTGGTCGACCATCGTGTTGATGGTGTTCTTCAGTTCGAGGATCTCACCGCGGGCGTCGACCGTGATCTTCTGGGAGAGGTCGCCCTGGGCGACGGCCGTCGTCACCTGGGCGATGTTGCGGACCTGAGAGGTGAGGTTGCCCGCCATCCCGTTCACCGAGTCGGTGAGGTCCCGCCAGACGCCGGCGACCCCGGGCACCTGCGCCTGTCCGCCGAGCCGCCCCTCGCTGCCGACCTCGCGGGCGACGCGGGTCACCTCGTCGGCGAAGGCGGACAGCTGGTCGACCATCGTGTTGACGGTCTCCTTCAGCTGGAGGATCTCGCCCCGGGCCGGAACGTCGATCTTCTGGGAGAGGTCGCCCTTGGCGACGGCCGTGGCCACCTGGGCGATGTCGCGCACCTGAGTCGTCAGGTTGCCCGCCATGGCGTTGACGGAGTCCGTGAGATCGGCCCAGGTGCCCGATACGCCCGGTACCTCCGCCTGTCCGCCGAGTGTTCCCTCGGTGCCGACCTCGCGGGCCACCCGGGTGACCTCGGAGGTGAACACGGACAACTGGTCGACCATGCCGTTGAACACGGTCGCGATGTCACCCATGAGGCCCTCGCCGTCAGCCGGCAGGCGGGTGCCGAAATCGCCGTCCCGTACGGCCGTCAGGCCCGCGAGGAGCTGCCTCAGCTCCTGATCGCCCGGGACCGCGTCGGTGACCTCGGTGGTGTTGCTGGTCATGCGCACCCTCGTTCCACTCCCCAGGAGCCCTCGGTCGACGAGGACTCGGAACCCGGCCGGGCCTTCGGGCGGCCCCGCAAGCAGTGTGTGCATTTCCGCAGTTCACGGATCTGCTTGATGAGAAATACGCCGCAGGCTAACCCACCTGCCGAGCGGCGGACAAAGCGTCGCGCCTCCTGGTGCCTCCGGACACGAATCACGCGCCGAAGACGCATACCCACGCGGACCCTGGGTACTGGATACGGTTTCCCACCCGCTCCGGCGCCGACACCTCTGCGTTGCGGCGTCCCGCGCAGCGTGCGAACGCGGCTGGAGGGTAATTGCTGCTGTGGAGCGGGCGGCAGCGACTTTGGCCCGCGGGCAGGTCGTCTTCGGGTCGGGGAGGAAGAAGCGCTGTGGCCATCGACGGAATCTGGTCGTACGCACCGGACAGCGGTCACATGGAGGGACAGGAACTCACGGGGTACACCGTGGCAGCGACCGACGGCACGATCGGCCACGTGGACCGGCAGGCCGACCCGTTCGGCATGCGCCACCTGGTCGTCGACACGGGCGTGTGGGTCTTCGGCCGGAGCGTCCTGGTGCCGGTCGGCGTCGTGACCGGCGTCGACACCGCGGGCCGGAAGATCACGTTGTCCTGCACACGGGGCGAGGTGAAGGCGGCGCCCCGGTTCCGGACGGACAGCGAGACCATGGACGAGGCGTACCTGGCGAGCGTCGGCGCCTACTATCATCGGCTCCCGCCACGCGGCACGACGACCACCACCTGACCCGGGAGGGCCTGGGGCGGTACGCGGAACGCGCCGGCAGCGAACGTGGGCAGCGCCGCGGACGCCTCGGGCGGGGCGCCGCCCGAGGCGTCCGCCGAAGCCCCGGGCGCGGGGCGGTCGCGGAGCGTGGCCGACGGCGCATCGAGAACGTGGAGAGGCTGAGTGTGGTGACAGGAACGGCGGGGTTCTCCGTCCTGGCCGGCGACGTCGAGTCCGTGACGGAGGCGCCCCGGGCAGTGACGGGGCCGTGAGGGCGGCGGACCGCGCCTCGGAGACGGCCCGCACCGCGCCCGGGGTGAGCACGGCCGCGGCGGCACGCGCGTATGCCCAGTCGGTGGTGCGCGCCCGGTGGGACGCGGAGAGCCGTACGGTGCGCGAGGACGACGTCATCGACCTGACCCTCGTCGTCTCGGAACTGGTCACGAACGCCATCCGGCACGGTGGCGGGCTGGCCGGGTTCGACGTCGAGGCCATGCCCGACGGCGTCCGGCTGGCCGTCCACGACCACAGTGACGTGATCCCCGAGGTCGCTTACGGATCCGGTGTGCTGCCCGCCGACCATCACGGCAACGGTTACGGCTGGCCCCTGATCATCCGTCTGGCCCGGGACATCGCCATCGACAGGCGTGCCGAGGGCGGCAAGACCATCCGTGTCTTCGTGCCGCTGCGGGACGTGTCCGGCTGACGGATCCGGCCGCTGGACCGCGGCCCCTGCACCGCGGCCGCTCTCACGCCGGCCATCCTCACCCCGGCCATCCTCACGCCGGCCATCCTCACGCCGGCCATCCTCACGCCGGCCATCCTCACGCCGGCCATCCTCACCAGGGCAGGAAGACGTGGATCTCCTTGCCGTGCTCGCCGGTGACGACGCTGACCTGGTCGCACAGCGTGTGGATCAGGTGCCACCCGATGCCGCCGCCACCGTGGTTGGGGTGGAAGGGCCGGGGCGCCGGCGGTGTGGTGTTCGTGTCCTCCATGACGACGTGCACGCCGTCGAACGTCCGGCGCATGCACAGTCCGAACGGTCCCGGCGCGTACTGGACCGCGTTGGCGGCCAGCTCCGTCACGACCAGGAGTATGTCGTCCCAGTACTCCGGCGCGGCCGGCGGAGAGGTGCGTGCCAGATCTGAGAGGAATTTCTCCGCTTCCAGGCGCGCACCCGTCACGTTGCGCAGCTCCCCCGAGAATCGGGTGCTGCGGCTCGGGATCTCCTTGGAAGCCAGTGTGTCGTCCCTATGCGGCTCGGTTGCCATCTCGCCTTCCCCGCCCGGCGTCAGCAGGGCTGTAGTCCCTTCTCTTGCGCCCCCACCGTTTGTTAGTTCCCAGGCAGACGGAGCCTACGCGCGCGGTGGCGCGATCAGCCCGGAGCCCCGTGATGCCTCCGTGATCCGTTGTCGTGCCTGTCGTCGCGGATCCGGGGCAGAGGGATCTCCTAGGGGACTACGAACGGAGGGTGACCGTGCTCGCCATAGCAGCGGCCGTACTGTTTTTCATCGCGTTTCTGATCAACGCCGCCGAGATCTCGACCAACGACGTCTTCACGTCGACGAACGTCATGCTCATCGGACTGATGGTGCTGGCCCTGCACCTCGCAGGTGTGGGCAGTTCCTTGGGGGCCCGCAGGCGCTGACGCACGCCCCGGACCCCGGCGTCCGTACGGAACCCGAGACAGCACGACAGGGTTCCGTACGGGCCGCCGGGGTCCGGGCTATGCGGCCGTCCGCGAGACACACGCGCCGGCGTCGTGAACGGCTCCGCGGGACTCCCAGCCGCGCAGGCAGCACGCGGCGTCCAGCTCCCGCCATCCCCGCGCCACCTCGGCGGCCGGTCCGTCCGCGTGGCGGCAGTCGGGAAGGTGGCCGGCGTCGTCGCGGACCCGCCAGAAGTCGCAGCAGGGCTCGGGCGCCGGCCATCGCGGTGCCGCGCCCAGCGCGAGGTGCCGGGCGAGCCGATGGGCCCGCACCAGCTGGGCATGGGTTCGTGACGCGCGGACGGCCGCGGCGACGAGGCCGAGCGTGACGAGCACGAGGACCGCCGCCGCCCTCCCGTGCGGGCCGCCGGCGCACCGGGCGGCGCCGATGCCGGTGAGAAGTGCCCCGGCGGAGCAGACGACTCTGGAACGACGGTGGTGGTGCATGGGCGGCGGCTCCCGGTGGGTCGGCGCGGGTCTCTCACCGGCGTCTACGACGAACCGGCGCGGGTAAACCCGGATGTGCCGAACATCACTGCTCAGCCGAACGCCGTCCAGGCCGCACCGCCGTTGACGGTCACCAGGACGGCGAGGAGCACCAGGTCCGCGATGCCGAGCCCGAGCCCGAGCAGGGCCCGAGAACGGCGGGGGGTGTCCCTGCGCAGGGCGAGGACGGCCAGCACGATGGCGATGGGTCCCAGGACCACGTTCAGGACGACCAGTCCGACCAGACCGAGGACGAAGGACGCGACGGCCATGCCCTCGGTGTCCCGCCTGCCCGCGCTCTGCCGGGGCGCCGCGGTCAGCCTCATGTCTCAGCTCCCTTCCGTACGCGTCCGCCGCCGGCGTTCACGCGCGGCGAAGACGGCCAGCCACACGGCGATCACCGCACTGGCGACCAGGGTGACGGGCAGCGGCAGATAGGCCACGGAGCCGAGCACGGCGGCCAGGAGGACGAGTGCCACGACCAGAAAAAGCACCGCTTACCTCCCGTTCCGAACCGCGTCGGCAACAAACGGAATGAGGAATGTCGAATTCATGCGATGACAGGTTTCCCGCACAGCGGAGATCACGCCCGGCCGTTTTCGGCAACTGGCCGGTGTATAGGGCGTGTTGGAGGGCACTCGCACATCAATCCAAGAACCCGACACCGGGAGAATGTGATGACGAGCTACGGCAGTTCCTCTGCCGCGTCCACCAGGTCGCGCACCAATGGTCTGGCTATCGCGAGTCTCATCTGCGGAATCATCGGACTGATCTTCTTCAATGTGATTCTCGGCCCGATCGCGATCGTGCTGGGCGCGGTGGGAATGCGCCAGGCGTCGGCCAAGGGCGGGGCGGGAATGGCCAAGGCCGGCGTCATTCTCGGCATCATCGATCTGGTCATCTTCGCCGTACTGCTGGCGATGGCCGCGTCCGGCGGCGGCGGCACCTGGTACATCGGCGGCTGATCCGGGACCGCGGACCGACGGTACCGAAAGGGCGCATGCGGGGTCATCCCGCATGCGCCCTTCGTCCTGCGCCGCGACGACCGCGCTCACCCGAATACGTTGTCCGCCTCGTCCCAGGCCGCCGACTCGTCCGGTACCCGGGTGCGTCCGGCGCGCGAGCGGGCCTGGTACATCGCGTCGATCTCCAGCGCGTAGGTGCGCACGATGAGGTCGCGGCGCAGCTTCATCGACGGCGTCAGCAATCCGCTGGCCAGGTCGAACGGTTCCGAAAGCACCCGGAACACCCGGATGGACTCCGACCGCGACACCGCGCTGTTGGCCGCCGCCACGGCCCGCGTGATCTCCTCCCGCAGCGCGTTCTCCTCCCGCGCCTCCCGGCTCGGCGTGTCGCTCTGCATCGCCAGGCCCGCCCGCCAGTGCGCGAGGAAGTCCGGGTCCAGCGTGATCAGCGCCCCCACGCAGGGCCGGTTGTCGCCCACGACGACCGCCTGGTGGATGAGCGGGTGCATCCGCAGCCGGTGCTCCAGCCCGGCCGGGGCGACGCTCTTGCCGCTGCTGGTGACGATGATGTCCTTCTTGCGGCCGGTGATCGTCAGATAGCCCTGGGAATCCAGCCGCCCCAGGTCGCCGGTGGCCAGCCAGCCGCCGCGCAGCGCGGCCCGTGACGCCGGCTCGTCGCCCACGTAGCCCTGGAACACCGACGGCCCGCGCACCAGGATCTCCCCGTCGTCCGCCACCCGGATGCCGGTGCCCGGCAGGGCCTGTCCGACGGTCCCGGACTTCTCCCGGCCCAGCGGCTGCATCGTGATCCCGCCGCTGGTCTCCGTCAGCCCGTAGCCGTCGTGGACGTAGAGGCCGATGCCTTCGTAGAAGAGCGAGAGGTCCCGGTTCAGGGGCGAGCCGCCGGAGGTGGCGCGGCGGGCCCTGCCGCCGAGCGCGCCGCGCAGCTTGCGGTACACCGTCCGCTCGTACAGGGCGTGCTGGAGCCGCAAGTCGAAGCCGGGGCCCGGCCCCTCGCCGAGCCGCTGGCGCTCGCACGCCGCGGCGAAGTCCCGCGCGGTGCCGGCCGCCCGCTCGAACAGCGCGCCCCGGCCGCTCTGCTGGGCCGTGCGCAGGAACGTCGTGTACATCTTCTCGAACATCGACGGGACCGCGTAGAAGTACGTGGGCCGGAAGGTCCGCAGCGCCGACGCGAGCGCCTCCTCGCTCAGGTCGGGCTCGTGCGCCATGAGCAGGCCGCCGCGCACGCACAGGTTCTGGATCATGAGGCCGTACACGTGGGAGAAGGGCAGGAAGGCCAGCACGGACCCCTGCTCCCCGGGCGGCGCGACGGTGTGTCCCCAGCCGGCCAGCAGCGTGTCGCAGGGGTTCGCCAGGCTGCGGTGGCTCAGCGCGCAGCCGAGGGGGCGGCCCGCCGTGCCGGAGGTGTAGGCGACGGCCGCGGTGGCGTCCGGCAGCACGATGCGGCGCAGCGAGTCGACGGTGGCCTGCGGGATGTACCGGCCCCGCGCCGCCAGGTCCGCCAGCGCGCCCGAGTCCAGCTGCCAGACGTGCCGCAGCAGGGGCAGGGACGCGCACACCGAGCCCACCGTCATCACCGACTGCTCGTCCTCGACCACGACGGCCACGCACCCCGCGTCCCGCAGGATCCACTCGACCTGCTCGCGCGAGGAGGCCGGGTAGACGGGGACGACCTCGGCGCCCACCGCCCACAGGGCATAGCAGACGACCGTCCACTCGTACCGGGTGCGGGCCATGATCGCCACGCGGTGGCCCGGCGAGATCCCGCACGCGACCAGCCCCTTGGCCAGATCCACCACCTGGTCCCGCAGGTCCGCCGCGGTCACCTCCTCCCAGACCGAGGAGGCGGCGTCGGCGCGGCGGGCGAGCATCGGGCGGGTGGGGTCGAGAGCCGCCATGTCGAAGACGCTGTCGGCCAGCCCGCCGGTCGACGGTCGGGCGGCCGGGGAAGGGGGAGCGTCGTCGCGCATGCTGATCCTGACGTGTACGGGCTGTGACGCCGCCGATGAGCACGGTTGTCCGCGGTGCTCGAATCTAGCCGAGGCGGCAGCGCGGGGTGGCCGGGAACGCACAACTGGCCCGACGCCGATGATCTCGGCGTGCCGGGGAACCCGGACGGCATGAACTATCCGAACCCTGATCCCGATCCCGAGCGCACCACCGGTCTGGAACCGGGCGGCGGTGTGCCGCCCGGCGAGACTCCGCCGGCCGAGAGCAGCATGTCCGAGGCCGGCCCGCGGGAGACACACAATCCCCCCAAGGGCTGGGCCAAGGCACCGCTGGCCGTGATCCTCGTCCTGGCCGTCGTCGTCGCGGCGTTCTTCCTGGCGTACGCCCTGATCCTGGTGTTGTGAGAGAGCCGGCGGAGGTACGGGGCGGCGGCCCTACGCCTGCGTGTGACGCACGCACTCGGTGACCACGTCGCGCAGGCTGCCGGTCCGCTCCAGCAGCGCGCGCTGCACCCGGTCGCCGCTGCCGCCGCGCAGCAGCTCGTCGCAGGTCTCGCGGGCGCGGTCCAGGTCGCCGCTGTCGGCGAGGGCGTCCTCGACGTGCTCCAGCAGGGCCCGCACCACCGTCTCCGCGGGCATGCGCCGCATCGTCGCGGGGTGCAGCAGTTCCTCGGTGAGGCCCCAGCGGGCGGCCCGCCAGGACGCCATTCGCAGCAGGCTCACGCTGTGTCCCGCGGGTTCCACACCCTCCCGCCACTCACGCGCGGCGGTCTCGACGAGTCCGCGGGTGAGGGTGGCGACGAGCACGGCGGTGTCGGCCCGCAGACAGACGTCCGACACCCGTATCTCCACGGTCGGATACTGCCGGGACAGCCGGGCGTCGAAGTAGATCATCCCCTCGTCCAGGATCACCCCGGTGGCCACCATGTCCGCGACCCTGCGGTGGTAGCGCTCGGCCGAGCGGAACGGCTCGGTCGCACCGGCCGACGGCCACCGCTGCCACACCCGGCTGCGGTAGCTGCTGTAGCCGGTGTCCTTGCCCTGCCAGAAGGGGGAGTTGGCGCTCAGCGCGGACAGCACCGACAGCCAGGGCCGGATCCGGTCGAGGACGGCGACGCCCTCCTCGTCGGACTCCACGGAAACGTGCACATGACAGCCCAGGACGAGTTGTTCCTGGGTGGCGATCCCGTACTGCTCGGCCATCCACTGGTAGCGGCGGCCCGAGGCCACGGACGGGCTGACCGGCAACGGTGAGGTGGCGAGCGCGGCGACGGCGCAGCCGCTCTCCTCGGCGTGCCGGGCGGCCTCCTTGCGGCAGCGGACGATCTCCGCGTGCAGTTCCTCCATGGCCGACTGCGGATGCGTCGCGAACTCGAGCATCTGGTTGTGCAGTTCTTTTTCGAAGACGTCCTGATCGGCGTCGTCCCGCGAGGCGCGGGCGAGGACCGCGGCGGACAGCGCCTGCGGCTCGCCCGTCTCCGGATCGACCAGGAGGAGTTCCTCCTCCACTCCGACGGTGCGCACGTGATGCAGCCCTTTCTCTGGCCCCTTGGCGGCGACGAGGAATCCTCGTTCGTACGACCCCGACTGCCCCCTCGGGGCCGTTCGGACACCTGTTGCCGCCGCACGGGCCTCAGATCAGAAGGGGCGTGGCGTCAGCCAGACCGTCGCCAGGGGCGGCAGCGTCAGCCGCACGACCCCGTTCTCGGGCTTCAGCGGATCGGGGTACGTGACGTCGCCGCCGCCGTACCGCGCGGCATCGGTGTTGAGAGCCTCGTACCAGGCGACGACGTCGTCCGGGACGCCGAGCCGGTAGTCGTGGCGGACGACGGGGGAGAAGTTGGAGACGGCCAGGAGCGGGCAGCCCTCGGCGTCGAACCTCAAGAACGCGAACACGTTGTCCTCGGCGGCGTCGCCGACCACCCACCGGAAGCCGCCGGGGTCGGTGTCGCGCTGCCACAGCGCCGGCGTGTGCCGGTAGACGGTGTTGAGGTCGCGGACCAGGTCACGCACTCCCTGGTGGTCGGCCGCCGCCCCGTACGCCGGGTCCAGCAGCCACCAGTCGGGACCGTGCGGCTCGGACCACTCGGCCCCCTGGGCGAACTCCTGGCCCATGAAGAGGAGCTGCTTGCCGGGGTGGGCCCACATGAACGCCAGGTAGGCCCGGTGGTTGGCGCGCTGCTGCCACCAGTCGCCCGGCATCTTCGACACGAGGGCCTGTTTGCCGTGGACGACCTCGTCGTGCGAGATCGGCAGGACGTAGTTCTCGCTGTAGGCGTACACCATCGAGAAGGTCATCTCGTTGTGGTGGTACTTGCGGTGGACCGGCTCGTGGCTGATGTACTCGAGCGAGTCGTGCATCCAGCCCATGTTCCACTTCAGCCCGAAGCCCAGACCGCCGCTGTCGGTGGGCCGGGTCACCCCCTCCCACGCTGTGGACTCCTCGGCGATGGTCACCACGCCCGGGGCCCGCCGGTACACGGTCGCGTTCATCTCCTGGAGGAACGCCTTCGCGGCCAGGTCCTCGCGGCCCCCGAACACGTTCGGCGTCCACTGCCCCGAGTCGCGGGAGTAGTCGAGGTAGAGCATGGAGGCGACGGCGTCCACCCGCAGGCCGTCGATGTGGAACTCCTCGCACCAGTACACGGCGTTGGCGACCAGGAAGTTGCGCACCTCGACCCGCCCGAAGTCGAACTCGTAGGTGCCCCAGTCCGGATGCTCCGCCCGCCGGTCGTCCCCCGGCTCGTACAGCGGGTCCCCGTCGAAGCGGGCCAGCGCCCAGTCGTCCTTCGGGAAGTGCGCCGGCACCCAGTCCATGATCACGCCGATCCCGGCCCGGTGCAGGGCGTCGACGAGGTGCTTGAAGTCGTCGGGGGTGCCGAGCTGGGCCATCGGCGCGTAGAAGCCGGTGACCTGGTAGCCCCAGGAACCGCTGAAGGGGTGCTGCGCGACCGGCATCAGCTCGACATGGGTGAAGCCGAGGTCCTTGACGTACGCCGGGAGCTCGTCAGCCAGCTGACGGTACGTCAGCCCAGGCCGCCAGGACGGCAGATGGACCTCGTACACCGAGAAGGGCGCCTGGTGCACCGGCACGTCCCCGCGCCGGGCCATCCACTCCTCGTCACCCCACTCGTACCGCGAGGAGGTCACGACGGACGCCGTGTCGGGAGGCACCTCGCAGCGGCGGGCCATCGGGTCGGCCTTGAGGAACCGGCCGCCGTGACGGGAGGTGATCTCGAACTTGTACCGCGTGCCCTCCCCGATGCCCGGCAGGAACAGCTCCCACACACCGGACGCCCCGAGGGACCGCATCGGGAACGCCTGCCCGTCCCAGAAGGTGAAGTCGCCGGCCACCCGCACGCCCTGCGCGTTCGGCGCCCACACCGTGAACCGGGTGCCGCGCACGCCCTCGTGGGTCATCGGCTCGGCGCCCAGCGCCTTCCACAGCTGTTCGTGCCGTCCCTCACGGATGAGGTGGAGGTCGGTCTCGCCGAGGGCGGGCAGGAAGCGGTACGGGTCGTGCACCTCCTGCTCGCCGTCCGCGTACACCACCAGCAGCGTGTACGAGGGGATCGCGTCGAGCGGCAGGACGCCGGAGAAGAGGCCGTCGCCCTCGGAGGCGAGGCGTCTGCGCACGCCGTCGGCCACAACGCTCACCGAACGGGCGAACGGGCGCAGCGCCCGGAAGACGATCCCGCCCGGGACCGGGTGGGCGCCCAGCAGCGCGTGCGGGTCGTGGTGGGCGCCCGACAGCAGGCGTCCGCGGTCGGCGGGGTCCAGGGGTGGGGCCGTTCCGCACGGGGTGGGTCCGGACGGCTCGGGCAGCGAGGTGTCGTCGCGCAGGGCCACGGGTCAGTCTCCTCTCACGGCGAGACGTTCGATCGCCGCCATGGGTACGGGAAGCCAGTCGGGGCGGTGCCTGGCCTCGTAGAGGACCTCGTAGACCGCCCGGTCCGTCTCATAGGCACGGAGCAGTCCGTGCTTCTTGCGTGGATCCCATCCGGCGCGGGCCGCGTAGCCCGCGCAGAACGCCTCCCGGCAGCGGCGCGCCCACTCCGGACGCCACGGGCGGCGCTGCCGGGCCGCGTAGTCGAAGGAGCGCAGCATGCCGGCGATGTCCCGCAGCGGGGACTGGGTGCTGCGCCGCTCGGCGAGCGGACGGGACGGCTCGCCCTCGAAGTCGATCACGAACCACTCGCGCCCCGCCCGCAGCACCTGTCCCAGATGCAGATCGCCGTGGATGCGCTGGGCGGGAGGCCCGGGATCGCAGGCGACGAGCGCGCCGAAGGCGCCCCGCAGACCGGGCACGTACGGCTTCAGGGCGGGCACGCAGTGCGCGGCGGAGTCCAGCCGCTCGGTCATCGCAGCCGCCGTACGGCCGCTCTCGTCATGCGTACCGGAGGGGAAGGCCGAGGCCAGCGCGAGGTGCACCTCCGCCATGGCCCTCCCCAGTTCGTAGGCGCGCGTGGTGAAGTCGTCCCCGGTGGCGAGCGCGCGCAGCGCCAGTGCCCAGCCGTCGGAGGCGTCCCGCAGGTACGGCTGGAGCACGCCGAGCGTCGCCTCCTGCGGCTGCGTGGTCCGGAACCAGGCCACCGGGGCCGGCACCCGGCGGCAGCCCTGTCCGGCCAGCGCGCCCGGCACCTCCAGGTCGGGGTTGATCCCGGGCTGGACACGCCGGAAGAGCTTCAGGATGAACTCGTCGCCGTACACCAGCGAGGAGTTGGACTGCTCGGCGTCCAGCAGCCGCGGCGGCAGCCCGGCCGGCACGGGCACGGACGCGTCGCCCTCGAAGCGCAGCGGACCGGCCGATCCCGGGTGCCGCAGGCGTTCCAGGAGCAGTTGCGCCGACCGGGGGTCGTGCAGGGCGTCGTAGACCGTCATGCCCGCGAACGGCCCGCGCTCCGCCCGGCCGATGAGCGCCCGGCCGAGACGCGGCGACGCATGCTTGCGTACGCCGAGCAGCAGCTGGTAGCAGTCACCGGCCGACGTTCCGCCGCCGGGGGCCGGCACCGGCGTGGGGCCGGTCTGCACCAGCAGGTGCAGACAGCCCGGGAACAGCTCGGTCATCGACAGCAGACCGAGCTCCGTGACGGGCCGGTCCTTGCCCGCGAACCAGCGCTGCCGGGGCAGCCAGTCGCGCAGCAGGTCGCCGAACGAGAGCATCGGGTCGGCGACGACCGAACGTCTGGCGCGGAGGAAAGCGGTCTTCGGCATGGTGACGCGTCCTTTCGTCGGCACACGCTCAAAGTCGTCGACCGATGCGGGATGCCACTCGGGAAAGCCGGAACCAGTAGAAGCCGTGCCCGCCGAGGGTCAGCAGATACGGCAGTTCACCGATGGCGGGGAAACGCACCCCGCCGAACAGTTCGACCGGATGACGGCCGGCGAACTCCCGCAGATCGAGTTCCGTCGGCTGCGCGAACCGGGCGAAGTTGTGCACGCACAGGACGAGGTCGTCCTCGTACTCCCGCAGGAAGGCCAGCACCGCCGGGTTGGAGGACTGCAGTTCCGTGTAGGAGCCGAGACCGAAGGCGTGGTTCTGCTTGCGGATCTCGATCATGCGGCGGGTCCAGTGCAGCAGCGAGGACGGCGACGCCATGGACGCCTCGACGTTGGTGACCTGATGGCCGTAGACCGGGTCCATGATCGTGGGCAGGAAGAGCCGGCCGGGGTCGCAGGAGGAGAAGCCGGCGTTGCGGTCGGGGGTCCACTGCATGGGGGTGCGGACGGCGTCGCGGTCGCCGAGCCAGATGTTGTCGCCCATGCCGATCTCGTCGCCGTAGTAG
>NZ_JBSFTY010000117.1:0-22549 GCF_053591515.1 Streptomyces sp. NPDC003011 | reverse complement strand
CAGTTGCACTCGTGTCACGCAAGACGGTCTATCGGAACGGACCGCGCCGCGAAGGCGCATCACGCAAATTGATCACGACTCGATACGCGCCCTAGCACGCCCCCAGCCCCGAAGCCTGCGGCGCCCGACTGCTTAGATCGCTGGCATGACGGACTGGTCGCAGCTCCACCACGCCTACGGCACGGCAGAAGACCTTCCCGGTCTGCTCGACGCGGTGCGCCAAGCCCCGAACGATTCAAACTGGAGCGAGCTCTGGTCCCGACTGTGCCATCAGGGCACCGTCTACTCAGCAAGCCACGCGGCCTTGCCGGCCCTACGAGACCTGGCGCGCCTGTGGTCGCCTGCGGACAGACAGCAACCACTCTTGCTGGCCGGCGCCATCGCGGCCAGTACTGACCAGCCATACGGCGAGCAAGACCCTCACGTGGCCTACGCCTCGGAGATGTCCGATCTGCTGCAACTGACTGAGGAAGCTCTTCGGGATCCGAGCCTCAGCGATGACCCCGGAACTTATGTCTACTTGCTCGCCGCACTCCTCGGCTTCGAAGAGGTCGCGGTTTGGGGCGAACAACTCGACGGCCTGAACGATGACGAGTACGAAGTTCCCTGCCCCGCGTGTAGCGCCGAGAACTTCATAGCCTTCGGTGAGTACGGCTTCTTCTCGACCACTGACAGCATGTACATGAACGAGACCGCGGCAATGAAGATCCCTCTTCAGCCTGCGGACTCCTCAGCGCTGGAGGGGCTTGCCCAAAAACTGCACAGTCGCGCGCTCGCCCACAACCAGGCCGATGTCGCGGGCAAGTTGACTTACCTTTTCGGTAAGGCGCAATGCGCCGAGTGCGACGCTGTCTTCAGCGTCGCGGATGCCATTGCAACCCGCTGAAACGGGCGAACCACTTCCGGCAGGGATGACTGACCCCTCGCTGAGACGGGCTGGCTCAGGCCTGGCTCCAAGCCTGTCGATGGCGAGCGACGCTGTACACCTGCTCGACCTGTTCGGCCGTCAGCACCCCTGAGAGCGGCGCCAGTGCCGCCACCTGACGCTCTTGATACACGCGCACGCTGAGCTGGGTGGCGACCACTTTCAGATCGGTGACGCCGACGAAGACGAGCACCGGCTCCACCGGTACGGGGAAGCCGCAGTAGTGCTCAAGCACTCGGGCCACTCGCTTGGCCTCTGCCCGGCTCTTGCGTGCGTAGGGCGCCGGCTTTCCGTGGTCGAGCTTCACGGAATCGTCGCCGACCCATACGGCCCTTCTGTGGTGGTGCTTTGTGTTGATGCTGAACACCCCGCCCGGCCCAATCAGCAAGTGATCGACATCCACCTTGTCAGCCAGGGGAAGGGAATGCAGGACCCGCCAGCCATGGCGTGCCAGACGGTTCAGCTCGGCGCCCACCCTCTTCTCCCCCGCCAGTCCCTTGCGCCAGGAGTCCCACTCTGTGCGACGACGCAGGAGCTGTGAGACGAGCCGCTCAATCAGACCCACCCCGGATTTGTCGAGCAGGTCCCGGAGGGACTCACCAGGGCGGTTGGTGGACAGGTCGTCGGCCGACGTCAAAGGCGGCAGCATGGGGCGCGTTTCAGCCTCAGGTGCCCCCTGCGGCATGACCGACTCGGAGTCGTTCCGTAAGTGGCGTGTCAGCACGGCAATCACGTCGTCGCGATACTCGGCGACCAGCACCGTAATGTGCCCTGTCCTGACGTCCGCCCAGCCGACCGCGGTGCCATCCGGCAGGTTCGCGTACAGACGATCCTGTCCGTACCGCTTCCAGCGCGTCACCCTCAGCTCCACGAGCCCCCCTCGTCCGCTCTCGGCTCGAAGCATCGCAGCAGGTAGCGCTCAAAACGAGAGAGGCCCCGGACAAGATGCCCGGGGCCTCGGTGGGGTGCAGGGTGTCTCACTCGTACTCGCGCAGAAGGTCCTCGATACGCCGGTTGGCGACGTCCTGCCGTCCGTCGAGGCACTTCGCGTAGCGGGTCAGCAGCACCTCGACGCTGTTGCCGGCACGCTCGGCGACCTCGGTCGGGTCGACGCCGGCGTTGAGCCACGTGGACAGTGCGGAGTGACGGAGGTCGTACGGCCGACTCGCGAGCGGCGAGGAGGCGGCGGCCGGCGGGAGCGCGAGGAGCCGGGCCTCTTGCCAGACGCGGTAGTAGGTGGAGGACGGGACGACCGAGCCCTTCTCGCTGAAGAAGAGGCGCCCGTCGTCCGCCGTACCAAAGGTGGCCAGGTGCTCACGGAACACGGCGACGAGGTGAGGCGGAATAGGTACCCGCCGGACGTCCTCGGTCGGCCGGTTCTTCAGCCCGCGGTCATCGTGGGTATCCCCAGAATCGGTCCACTGCTTGCCGACCGACGGGCGCGTTCGGTGAAGCACCGCCGAGCCCCAGCCCTGTTCGGGGAGGATCAGGTCCGTCTCCGCGAGGCCGACCGCTTCAGCTGGCCGGAGGCCACCGAAGTACATCGCGGCGAACAGACCCACGAGACGACGGCCGCGGGCACGTCGGTATCCGCCCACGTAGGAGACGGCCGCCAGGAGGTTGCGAGCCTGCTCCGGGTTGGCGACTACGCGCGGGTCCACCTGATTGGACACCTTCGGTTTCTGCCAGCGAACCGCAGTGATGGGGTTCTCGCGCAGCTCCCCCAGGTCGACCGCGTAGTTCGCGGCGTTGACGAGCGTCCGACGCTTGCGCCGCACGGTCTCTGCCGCTGCCGCCGTACCGTCGAGCCTGAGCTTCAGCGAGTCGAGGACCGCGCGGGCCGTGGCGGGCTCAGCAAGATCGGCGAGCGGTCGGGAGGCCTTGGACACCCAGTGCAGAACGTTCCGCATGTCGTCCGGGACTTCCCGATCGTCGGGCCCCGGCAACACGAAGGCCCAGTTGCGCAATGCTTTGCGGATCACCTCGTCGGACGGCCGTCCGGCGCGCTCGTCGAGGAGCTCCAGCGTCACGCTGGTGAGGGATTCGTTGATGCCGTCCCTCGTATTGGGGGCGGCATGGGGCCACTTCATGGCGAGGTATCTGAGGGCGAAGGCGTACCAGGACACGGCCGACTTCTTCTCTTCCAGCGAGGCCGGAAGGCCCGACTCGGTGTCGAACTCTTCACCGTCGCGCATCGCTCGCATGAGCTTCGTGCGGAAGTGGTCGGCGAGCGCCTTCGTGCGGAATGACTCCGAGAGCACGTTGCCGGCAACGGACCAGCGGACACCGTACGAGGGCGTTTTGGTGTCCCGCTTGCGAACCGCCCAGACCTTCACGTCAAGGGACTTCACGCCGCTGCCTCCAGCTGTCGAAGCCACGTGGTGAAGTCGCTCCGCCATACCCGGAGCTCTCCGTTAGGCAGCTTGAACGCGGCCGGCCCGTATCCCAGTTCCCGCCAGCGGTAGAACGTCCGGCGAGAGACGCCGCCCAGCTCGTCCAGGACCTGGCGAACGGTCATCAGCTCGTCGCGACGGGCGTCCATGTCGGTTCTCCTTCCGTTCCGGGGGCGGGTTCGAGGGATGCGGACAGCCAGGCTTCGGCGCGGGAGAGGCCGGTACCGGCGAAGACCCAGTGCGAGAGGACGAGGGTCGTTTCCGTCGGCTCTGTCTCGACCGCCGGGGCGACCTGTGCACGTCGCCAGTCGGCGCGGGCGGTGCGGAGCGCGCCGAGGGTGGTGGAGTAGCGGCGGGACTTGGTGGAGAAGTGGCCGCGGAAGCCGAGCATGTGCGCCCAGGCCCGTAGGCGGAGCTCGGCGAGCTCGGGGCGTGCACCGAGGGACCAGGCGACGCGGATCATGCGCCGGGCGTGGTCTGAGATGCGCGCCTGGGCGAGTTCGGCGAGGAACTTGAGCGGGCGGTCGAGCGTGCCGGTCGCCGTCTCGGCCCCCTTGGTCGCGTACTTCGCGATGTAGGACGCTACGGCTCGTTCGGTGAGCTCCTGGCCGTCGTCGAAGTCGGCGGATCGGATCGTGCGGACGTCGAGTTGGCGGCCGAAGGCGAAGGCGTGTGCGCGTCCGTCGACGGTCGGGCCCTCGACGCGAGCGGCGGTGGCTGCGGCCTGGATGGCGTCCGTCAGGAGCTCTGCCGTCGCCCAGGCGGGCGGTGCCGTGTCGCCGCCTTCCGGGCCGTCGATACGGATGACCGCGTGGAAGTGCACGGCACCGCGCTTCTGATACTCGGCGACTTTCGCGAAGGAGACCCGTGCGTGGTCGCGGAAGGTGCGTTGGGTGAGACCGGCGCGCTTGGCGATCTCCCGGCGGAGGTAGATGGAGAAGCGTCGCCAGAGGTGCCCGGCGTGGGCGTTCCAGAGCACGGCCGCTTCGTAGTCGTACCGGTCCGGGTCGAGCGGCGTGCCTAACGTGCTGTCGTTCTCGTCGTGGCGGGCACCGCAGCGGCAGGGGCGCCCGTCGGATCGCCGGTTGTGGACCGGGCCGAAGCCAGGGGCGGTGAAGGTGGCGAAGACGCGCGGGTGGGTGGCGACCTGGTCCGAGGTGCCTTTGCCGCCGCGTAGTCCGGCGGTGATCAGGTGGTAGGTGTCGCGGCGGTAGGTCTCAGCGCAGGCCGGGCAGCGGGTGGCGCGGCGGTTGTTGCAGCGGACGAGGAGTTGGCCGGCCGGGAGGGTGGTCGAGTCGAGGTGGTGCAGGGTGCGGCCGATTTCGCCGGTTGTCGCGTCGACGGCGTATTCGGTGCGGTGGCCGTCGAGGCGGACAGGGTGCATGCAGCCGCCCAGGCCGGAGAGTTGGCGGGCCAGCTCGGGCATAGTGCCGAGCGAGGCCAGCATGGAGAGTTCCGCCAGCGGGGGCGGAGTCTGCCGGGTGATGATGGGTGTTCCTTTCGGCTGTTCTGCGGTTGGGAGGGACGGCCCCGGGGCGGCGGGATGCTTGGCGGCGTTTGCCGCCCCGGCGGCCGGTCAGCGCCTGTTGGCGTTGTTGAGCAGGGAGCGCAGGACCACGGCGGCGATGGCCACGGAGATGGCCGTGATGGCAACGGCCGCCAGGAGCGCGGTGAGGACGACTCCGCCGACGAGGACAGCAGCAACCGGGCCCGCGTAGGGGCTGAGCGAGCGGCCGGCGGTGGGGACCGGGCTGTGCCGGTAGTGCTGCTGCGGGATGAGGGTCGACGGCGGAGTGGGGACGTCGGGCAGCTTGGGGCGGAACATGGCGGAGCTCCTTTCAGCGGTTGTCGCCGTTGACGACGCCGACCCCGGAGCGGGTGCCGGACTCGATGGCGGGGGCGAGGAAGGTGTGTGAGAGCCAGAAGCCGAACAGGGCGATCACGACGGCGACCCACATGCGGACGCCAAGGAACTTGATCGCGGCCCAGGCGATGACGCCCAGGACGAAGACGAGCGGGAGGGAGACGGTCACGGGATCTCCTCAGCGGACGCGGCAGCGGTGAGTGCGGGCGGCGAGTTCGGCGGCGGCGCGGGTGTCGAAGTCGTTGGAGAAGCCGCAGCGGGGAGCAGTGCAGACTGCGGTGTGCTTCTCGCGGCCGCGGCCGTCGTAGGCGGTGCCGACCTGGACGGGTCCGATGCGGACGACGTTGCGGAAGCGGCGGTTGGCGGGCATCAGGGCAGCTCCTTCGGTTCGTCGTGGTTCTCGCCGGTGAAGTCGGCGACGTGGTCGAGCAGCCACCGCCGGATCTCTGCGCCCTCGTACTCGTCGGCGGTGAGGATCACGGGTTCGGCGATGAGCATTGCTTCGGTGAGGCGGTTCTGACGGGTCAGCTCGGCGGCGCGGTTGAGCGCGCGGAGCGTGGACGGACGCAAGGTGGAAAGTCCTCCGGAGTCAGGTGAGTTGGGCGGCGATGGCTTCGGCGAGCGGGAGCGGGACGCCGAGGCGGGCGCGAAGGGTCGGGGTGTCGATGTCCATGCCGGTCCGGGTCCGGTGGTCGTCGGCGACCTTGCGGGCGAGGGCGACGAGGGCAGGCGGGACGGGGGCGGCGGTGGGTTGCGCGGCCGGTAGAGGGGCCGCGCTGGGCAGCTCGGGGGCGGTAGTCGTGACGGGCGTGGCCGGAGCCTCGTCCTGGTCCGGTACCGGCACCTCGTCGCGGTCCGGGGTGCCGTGTGCGAGCAGCGTTCCGCCGAGGAAGGCGACCGCGGGCCACCCGGCGACGAGGATGCGAAGCCAGGCCGGGACGTCCCCGAGGTCGAGCAGGCCGGCCGTGGCGACGTTGGCGCCCAGCGACGCGACCAGGGCGACGACGAACCAACACCAGCCAGCGGCTTTCGCAGTCCCGGAGCGCAGCCGTCGCCAGGCCGCAACGAGGAGCAGGTCAACGCTGATCGGGTAGGCCCACGCCTTCCAGCCGTCCTGTCCGGCCGCCGCAGCGAGGTCGTGCAGGTGGGCGAAGGAGAGGGCGGCGGCGATGGCCGCTTGGACCAGGACGGGATCGATGCGGATGCGGTGGGTGCGCATCGCTCAGTCCTCCGGTACGTCGGAGGCGAGGCGCGCGGTGGGTACCGGTTCGGGGCGGTCGAGGACTACGGGCGGGACGTACGGCCGGAAGGGCGTAAGCGCCGGAACGCCCGGTGCGAGGTGGGCCGTCTCGCGGCAGAGGCCCGCAGCGGCAGCGAGTGAGAGGTACGGAGTACGAATGCGGGACCAGCCGCCGGAGGTGTCACCGGCCACGGCCAGGCCTGGCAGCTCGGCAGGGATGGCGCAGGAGGCGTCGACCGCTTCGGGGGCGATGTCACCGAGGGCCATCTTGGCCGAGGCTTCGTCGTTGACGCGGTGGCAGACACGGCCGGTGAGCTGGGCCCGCAGCATGGTCGCACCCTTGCCTAACTCGGCGCCGAAGCGCTGCCCGCAGACCTCCAGGTAGATACCGGCCGCACGGCCGAGCTGAGCGAGGCGGATGAGGTGGGTGACCATCTCGTCCCGGCGTTCCTCGTCCTTGCGGGTCGCGACGAGGAAGAGTTCGGCCACCTCGTCGACGAACAGCACGATGGGGGTGGGCCGTTCGCGCTCGGGCATGCCCCAGACGTCTGAGGTGATCTCCTCGTCGGAGGTGCCGGGGGCGATGCCCTGCCGGGCCTTGATGAGGTCGTATCGGTCCTCCATTTCCTTGACCAGGACGGGCAGCAGCTCGGCCGCCTCGTCCGGGTCGGTGGCCAGCGCGGCGAATCGAGAGGCGAACGGGGCAAGCTCGACGCCCCGCTTGCAGTCGATGCCGACCAGGGCGACGGGCTGTCGGGCTAGCCCGGCAATGAGGTTACGGAGGTACATGGACTTCCCCGACAGCGTTGCGCCGAGGACAAGTTCATGCGGTACAGCGCGGTAGTCCCGTAAGAACGCCGTCGCATCCTCCCGCAGCGCCACCGGCACCTTGAGGAACCCGCCCTCGATCCGTCGGGGCATCCGGACCTTGCGCAGGACGTCGAAGCCGATGAGCCGTAGTTCGACGACACCGGGCTTGACGTCCTTCACGTACACGCCGTGGACGCCCCAGGCATGGCGGAGCCGTTCCGCCGAGGCGGCGACGTCGGCGGGTTCCTGCCCCGGAGCGAGGCGGAGCCGGACGCGCAGGCCGGTCGTAGTAGGCCGGATGATGCCCCGCCGAGGCGGGACCGGACGGATCTCCCGTCGGCTGGTCGCCTTGATGGCCAGCACCCGCAACCGGGACGGCGCGACAGTCAGGCCGCAGGCGTCCATGGTCGAGGAGTACGAGGCCAGCAGCCGGGCCACCGAGACCGGCAGCCCGACCGTGGACCAGTACGCGGCCGGGTTGGCGTGCCGGACGTAGGCCGCGCCGCCTATCGCAGCGAGCGGTGCACCCAGCTCGGCCAACGTGATCAGGTCCGTCACGACGATCAGCCCGCCTGAGCGACCGGGACCGGGAAGGCACCCGGCGCGATCGCGGTGGCGCGGTAGGCGATGCCGTGCCGCTGCTGGCCGTTGAACACGCTCTCCCACGGCCGGGCGATGAGCCCCGGCAGGGACACCGGAGCGCCGACGGTCAGGCCCTCCGTCACACCGCTTTCGGGAACTGTGACCTGGATGAGCGACGAGTCCCCCTCGTCGATGAAGACGACGCCGACGGTCATCAGCGCCTCACCGCTCACGGCGTCCTTGGCAATCTCACCGGTCTGCCGGTCACGCACCTTCGGCGCCGGCGCTTCGGTGAGCAGGATCGTCGCGGTCGAGGCGTCAACGCGGATCACACGCACAGAGATTTCTCCTTTGAAGTCGGTCAACTCGCCACCTGACAAGTTGACTTAGCAAGTTCGAAGTTAGAGATGCCAGGTTGACTTGTCAAGTGGCTTCGGTGCCGCCCAGTTGACGTAGCGGGCTGCCTCAAGACCGAGCACAACGTCAAGGCTGCAGGCCCCGCCAGACCGCCACTCTGCGGGAGTGAGAGGGAGGTGCGAAGCTGGATGCAGCTCCACGGAGGAGCATTCGCACCGCGGCACGCTGAATCGCGCTCAGCCCTGTCGCGAGGGGACGCCTCCCGGAAGGCGAGCCGGACGTATGGACATCGAACTCACCTATGACAGGGCTGGCCGCTTGCGTGCCATCGGCGGCTTGGAGATCACTTATAAGCGGCGGGACAGGCGACCCCGCACCCTCGGTTCTTGGTCGATCGAGTACCAACGGTTCAGTTCACTTCTGAGCTCTGTTGGCGGCACCGAGATCACTTACCGTCGATGGTCGAGCCTGCCCCGCACCGTCGGCCACTGGAACTGCGAACACAGCAGGTCCGGAGCCCAGCTGCTGCGCATAGGCCCTCATGAACTGAGATACGACACCCACAGCAGCAGCGTGTGTGGCGTTGGCCCCCTTGAGATCGTGTATGACCACAACGGCAGCAGCCCCATTCGAGCCCAGCTTCCCGGCGAGGGCGATGCACTGCCAGCTGAACTGGTCCTTACGCTCTTCCTCGCACTGTTCTGGCAAGAGCAGACGCGGGAAGCTAACGACGCGTACTACCAGGCCAGGCGCTGAACGAGGATGGACTGGCGTACCGCCCGGGGGCTTAGCTCAGACGGTAAGTGTCCTCAAGCTCCTGTCGATCGGCTGGGAATAGCACGTCAGAGACCTGCAAAGCCTGGCCGGACGCGTCGCGGGCAACGACCAGGACGCTGAGAACGGGCACTCCATCAGGCAGACCGAGGAGCTCAGCCTCACCGGCCTCCGGCATCCGGGCCGAGACGCGCTCCGTCACATGGTCGAATCGGACCTTCTTCCGGCCCTCAAGGTGTTCCCGGACGCCGACGCCCAGCGGCTCGGAGCCACCCAACTCAGTGCCCTCGACGAGACCGGCCGGAAAGTACGAGGACGCTAGTTCAACAGCCTCGCCATCAACCTCGACCAGGAACCGGCGCATCAGGACCTTGGCCCGCTTGGGCAGCCCGAGCACGGAGGCCACACGCGCCGGAACCGGCACCTGGTCCACTACAACCAGGCGTCCAGGAGTCCGCGACTCATCCCGCTCCAGCACTTCGCGCCCGCGGCGTTCCTGGTGCTCGACGTCAGCCGGCCGTCCCCGCACGATGGTGCCGTAGCCCTGCCGGGACTCGATCCAACCGTCTCGCTTCAGCAGCTCAAGGGCGCGCACGACGGTAGGGCGGGACATTCCGAACGCTTGGACCAGCTGATTTTCACTGGGGACCTTAGTGCCCGGCGGGTAAGTGCCGTCCTCGATGCGCTGCTGGATCGTCTGCGCGAGGCGTACGTACTTCGGCGCCTCCACTTCATACGCCATGCACGCCGCCCGTCAGAATTGGCCAAGTCAACTGGTCAACCAGACTAGCGACAGTGCATATAGAAAAGAACCCGGCTCCCCCCTCAGGTCGGCCAGGCATCGGCCATCACGAAGGAGACGACCGTCCCGCCGAAGCGACTGGGACCCGAGTGCCAGGACTCGGCAATGGAGTCGACGAGAAGCAGTCCGCGCCCGTGCGCGTCAACAGCGTCAGGCTGCCGCAACCTCACCCTGGCCGGGAAGCCGGCGTTGTGCACCTCGACCTTGAGCGAGGCCCCGTCCCGAAACCACTCCACCCGGACGCGCCACACCTCATCGGACCGGCCGTAGACGATGGCATTGGTCACGAGTTCCGAGATCATCAGTACGCAGTCGTCGACCGAACAGGCCGGGTTGTACGGGGCGATGAACTTCCGGAACCAACGCCTGGCCAGATGCACGGACTCGGCGACGGGATACAGGGTCATCGCCCCGAGTCGCGGCGCGTCCTCAGAGGGATAGCGATCGATCGTAAAGGCCATCCGTGCTCACTCCTTGCCACTGCCGTCGCAGTCGAGGCAGCGCCGTTTCGATGCGGCACGGGCACGGTCGTCGACGGTGGACAGCACCAGGGCCGTGCGCGAGCTGACGCGTTTCCAGCCCCGCCCACGGCATCCTCGGCAAGCTAAGTGCGCGCCCTGCTCCGGCCGCTGACCCGTCACAACGTGCCCCCTTCCTGAAGTGGCCTTAGCCACTTAATGGATAGTGGCATTAGCCACTCACGCTGCGCAAGCGAAACAGCCAAATGACGATCCATCAGGTGCGCTCAGGTGAGGGGGTAGCCCTGCTCGAACGCCCAGCGCTGCGGCGGGTACGTGGCTTCGGCGAACTCCAATGGCCGGTCCTGGAGGTCGAAGACGACGTGGTGCACAATCAAGACCGCTGATCCGGACTCCAGTTGCAGGTCTGCCGACTCCTCCTCGGTCGCCTGCCGGGCACACATCCGATCCTCGGCGTAACTCCCCTGCCGCCCCGTCATGTTCTCGACGTACATCAGGGTGCCCTCTTGGATGCGCTCCGGCTCCAGGAGCTTGGGCGCCCGCTGCCCGACGTCCGGCGCGAACCACGAGGTGGACAGGGTGATGGGCCCGTCCTGATTTTTCGTCACGCGCCGACGGTGCACGGCCCGCCGATCCTTCACCAGGCCCAGCGCCTCAGCGACGTGATCCGGAGCATCCAACCAACCGGCCGAGGTGATGACCGCGTACTCACCAGGCGTGTAAATCTTCCCCGTCTGCCGCGCCCGCCCATACAACTCCCGTGCCCGGCAGTTCACTTCAAGGCTGCGCACGTACGTACCGGAACCCTGACGCTTCTCGACGAGCCCCTGGTTGCTCAGCGCCTCCAACGACCGCGCGGCCGTCGGCCTGGACACCTTCCAGTTCGTCGCAAGCTGCCGCTCGGAGGGCACCTCGTCGCCCGGCCTGAGGTCGCCTCGAAGGATCTGATCGCGGATGTAGTGAGCGATCTGGAGATACTTCGGTTGCGCCTCTTCGATCTGAGGCATGTCCCCTCCTCATCCAAGTGGCTATGGCCTCTAGCCACTATAGGGTGAGTGGCCAGACCCCGAACCCGTAATGTTGAGCACATGACGCGGTTGATCGTCGCAGCAGGAGGAGGGGGCGACGCAGTCGCCGCCGCAATGCTTGACGCCGCCTTGTACGGCGACGACGACCAGGCGGTGATCCTCACCTACGCGTGGGACCGCCTGTTGGTCGACCCGATCCCAGGCCCCCGCGGCGCCGCCGACTTCACGGGACTCGAGCCACTCACCCCGTCTGTCTGGTCGGTGCCGGCCGAAGCCCGCCCGATCGCTCCAGCAGGCTCCACACTCCCCCGGCTTGCGGCAGAGCTCCCGCACACCTTCGCTTTGATCGATCCGCACCGCGGCGTCGAAGGTGTCACGCGCCAACTCGATGAGCTGGTCAGTCACTTGAGGCCGGACTCAATCGACCTCCTGGACGTGGGGGGTGACATCCTCGCGCGAGGCGATGAGCCCACGCTCAAGAGCCCGCTTGCCGACGCTCTGACTCTGGCCGCGTGCTGCCGGGTGACCGCTCCCGTGCGGCTCCTGGTGGCAGGCCCCGGCCTGGACGGTGAACTTCCACTCGACGAGGTACGCAGCCTGCTTGGTCCCCTCGTCCACACCTTCACCGCGGAGGACACTGAGCCGGTCAGCGCAGTCCTGGAGTGGCATCCGTCCGAGGCAACCGGGATGCTCGCTGCAACAGCACGAGGAATACGCGGCATCTGCGAAGTCCGGGATGCAGGACTCCCCATCCCACTCACGGAAGCCGGCCCGACGGTCCACGAAGTCGACCTGGACGACGCCCTGAACCGCAACGAGCTGGCCCGCGCCATCCTCTCGACTACCACCCTGGACGAGGTCGAGGCGCACAGCCGCGAGGTCTGCGGCTACTCGGAAATCGACTACGAGCGCAACAAGGCCGCCTGGCTCAAGGACCAGCCGGCGGTGAAGCTCGATCCTGAGACAGTGCTGCCCCAGCTCGACGAGTTCGAGAACGAGGCCCGAAGCCGCGGAGTCACCCACACGACGTTCCGCCGGCTCACCGAGGCTTTAGGCATGCCCGGCAGTCAGCGCGAGGACCTCCGCGCGCTGCTCATCCATAGGCGACCGGAGCGATACGCAGCGCCCCTCTGGGAGCTGTCAGCCGTCGAGGACGAGACACGACCACGATGAGCGTCTTCAGGAGCGATCTCCGCTTGGATGCACGGGACGCCACCGGCACCGGGGCGGAAACCGACGTGGCCCTGAATCTGACGACCGGCAACATCAGGTTGTCGATTCTCTGGACGCAAGAAATCCAGCTCTCCGCCGACGACGCCGACCAGGTAGCCGAAGCCCTCCAGCGAGCAGCCGCGGAATCCCGAAGCCTCGCGATGACCAAGGAAGCTCAAGCCACCGAGGACCCGACAGGCCCACCAGCAGCCTGAGTTACAACCTTCTTCACGGGTTCAAGTGCGGCTCGCTCCGCTCCCCGCGCGCGGCCCGGCCACCGGCCGGGCCGGCGCTCCTGTCTCCGCCCCGCTCCAGCCCGGCCAGCGTCCGTGCCGCGCTCTCGAAGGGATGCGTCATGGCGAGGGCGATTGGCTTCACGCCTACGGGCATCGCCAGACGCGCCGACAGCCTACGGCTCGCTATTCAAGAAAGCCACTTCTTCACTGCATCGAGTTGCCGTCGACTGAGAGTCGTAACTCCACGGATGCGATTTACGGTCCAGGTAAGATAAACTGCCTTAATTTCCTCTTTGGTCAACGCGTGACTCAAGTTACCCGAAAGCAAGAGGGACTTGGCGATATAATCGAGATTCGTCCGCGAGATCGCGAGATCGTCAGAGTTCAATTCACGAGCTTTACGAGTCATATCGTTAAGCCGACTAATGTCATTCGACGTTACATCACTCCAGTCGATACCTTGAGACGCCTCCGAAAGTCGCCCATAAGCCGCATTCAGCCGCTCTGAACTCAGCAGAGGGAAAGACCGATCGACCTCCTTGAGAGCCAACGCCGCAGCCGGAATTCCTGGATAGGGAGACGCTTTCTTCGCAGCACTGTTATCGTAATCTACGGGAAGCACATAGGAAGGCGGCTCGTCTGTCACACGAGCGGCAGGAACGGCGTCCCGAAGGAGAACTTTGAAGGTTCCATAACCAAACCACCCCTGGCTTACCTCTTGCCCGAATTCTTTGCGGACCTCCCACGCGAGGCTAGCCAGATCGGTGGGCTTCCCGAGATTTGCGACCCGGTTTTGCAGATAGTGGATTGCTGCAGCACGAAGCCCCAATTCGGATTCAACTTCACCCTTGACTTGCATCTCAAGTGGCGGGAGCGTGGACGAGGCAGAGCCCTCCGATGAGGCCTCAATGTTAACTGTTGCCAGCCTGTCCAATTCCTGCCTGAGATCCTGCGCAATGTCATCCACTGTGGCAAGCAAGTCCGCGATCCGACGACTCAGCGTCTCAACCAGAGCGGGGGGAGCGCTTCCTGGCTTGTAGGTGTCTTCATGAGTAAGTTCACCCCATCCGTCCTGAAGAAGCGTCCTAACCTGCAGCTCACATGTGACTACTTTCCTCCGCAAGCCAGCATGAACAGAGGTGCAAAGGTTGAAGTGCATCGCACGGTAGCCACTCTCCTTTGGGTTACTCAAGTAGTCCCTGAAAGAATCTTGCTGCTGCTCCAATACGGGCTCAGACCCCACCTTAAAAGAATCAAGTGACGCAACGATATCGACAACCCGTTGAACGTCTGATTTGTTATTGCAGGTCACGCGCAGACCAACGAGGTCATCAATAACCTCCGGGATGTCTTCCAGTGATTTAATTTGCCCCTCATATTTCGGCAGCTCCAACTTCCTCCAAACCCTCTCCTTTCCCTTCACTCTGCCGGGAGAGACCTTGACTCGAACTCTTTCAATCTCAGGAAGTTCGACATCAAGGTGCTCGTTGAGTGCTCGCACTGCCGATTCGCGCGCTGGTTCAAGATACTTCAAACAGTACGCCTCAAACCACTCACTGAATTCATCGTACGTGAAAGGAATACTCGCCATCGATTTCCCCCCTGCCAAATCAGCTCTACAACGTTGCTCGATGAGAAAGTAACTAGCTTTTACCGCGGGCGGGACGCATCGAACTGATGGGTGAATACCTTGATAGCGTGGTTCCCGCCGTTCCGCCCCTCCTTCCAGGTCTATCGACGGCTCGATCAAGTGAGGCTCTGAGCACCCCTGGGGGCCGGAAGCCCCCAAGTCCCAGATGTGAATCAATAGTAGGTCTCGTTGCGTCGCTATGGGGCGGGTTTCAGGGATGCAGAGGCGTGAGTACTTCAGCACGAACTACCTGAGAAAGCTCCATCGTCCATGTCTGGCGGAGCGGTCCCGCCAAGGTTCACGGGATCGACTGCTAGGAGTCGTTGGGCTACCCATCGGGTCGGAGCTCGTCGCATCGCACGCGCACCTATGAGAGCTCGTGTCCGGAGCTTTGCTCTCAGGCCAGCCGTGGGGCCTGGCTCTGGTCGCCGACACAAGCCAGCAGCGTGGCTGAGGCCGTGGGGGTGCAGCGAGACATACGCGCGCGGAGTCCGTTGGCGCGCCCGCCGTCGTGGCTGGCTGTCGTCGGCTAAGGTTCGCGCCACTGCTTCCACCCTAAGCGTGTGTCGCAGGACCTAAGAATCCGCCCGTTGATCGACCGCTGCTTCGTAGAAGGCATCCGCGAGGGCGACGATGATCGAGTTGATAGCCGGCCCGTCGGTGAAGAAGTAGTCAGCCATCGTGTTGTGGGCGTCCTGGTTGTCTGCGACCGCCTCCGTAACGGCTGCTTGGAAGTCTGGTGACTCCACGAACTGCTTCTTGGAGTTCACCTTGGTCTGCCTGATCAGGTTCGGGTCGGCGAGCAACCGCTGGACGAGCGCCTGCACGAACTCCCGGACCTGGTACTCGGCGAACGATTCGGCGCCGAAGAGGTCGTTCATCTTGTCTATGACGACCTGGAGCGCGACGTACTTCGGATCCTTCTTCGTTCCCGTGCCGGCAGCGCTGATGCCCTTCAACTGCCCGTCGCCCACGAGCGAGATGTTGACCGAAATTGCCTTGTTGTGCTTGACCCCGACCAGAACCACGTCGGAGAGGTCCACGTCGGCCGCCCAAGCGGACTCGGCGATGACCTTCTCCAGCAGGCGCAGGAAGATCGAAAGCATCTCCATGTAGGGGTCGCCGTAGTCAACGATCTGGGACATGAAGTCATAGAGACGTACGTAGGTGGAGACATCCTTGCGGAAGAGGTCGAGCGCCTGGAGCGTGACCTTGTCCTCCTCCTCGATCGCCCGCGCGTAGCGGCGCCGAAAGTCGTGCTGCGGCGGGCTGATCGCTGCCGAGAGCGCATTGTTGCCCTTCCGGGTCACCCACAGCTCGGCGACCTTGCGGACGTCGTCCTCGGTGTAGATTCCGGCCTGGGCAAGCTTGTTAGCCAGGTGGACGACGACGTACGGATCGGTCTCGGTCTCCAGAGTCGCGTTCTTGAAGTACGGCTCGAAGGCCGCCTTGATGTCCTCAGGCTTGTTGGCGAAATCGATGATGAACGTCTTGCGCTTCTGCTCCCCACCAGCGGTGCGGTGGGTGCGGTTGAGCCGCGAGAACGTCTGCACCGCGGCGACCCCCGACAGCTTCTTGTCAACGTACATCGCCGAGAGGAGAGGCTGGTCGAAACCAGTCTGGAACTTGTTGGCGACCAGCATGATCTTGTAGGTGTCGCCCTTGAACGCGGCTGCCAGATCAGCCCCCGCACCGGGGTTCATGTTGGCCTCGGTGAACTCGTCATCCTTTGACGGCTGCGGGCCCCAGTCGCTGTGCCAGGTCTCGTCCTCGGCCATCGTCACCCCGGCAGAGAAGGCGACCAAGGTGCGGTAGTTGTACGAGGCGTCCTCGGTGCGGCGCCTCGCGACGTAGGCGTCGATGGCCAGCTTGTACTTCACCGCGGACTTGCGCGAGTCGGTCACCACCATCGCCTTCGCCTTGCCTTCGAGCAGGTAGGCGACATTGGCGTGGAAGTGCTCGACGATGATCTGCACCTTCTGGCTAATGTTCGTCGGGTGGAGCTTCACCCACCGCATCAGACCCTTGCGGGCGGTGGCCTCCTCGACCTCCCCTCCGTCGCCTCTCTCGGCCTTGCCGGCGATTTTCAGCGCGGTGTCATAGTGCTGGTAGCCCCTGAGCACGTCGAGGATGTAGCCCTCCTCGATCGCCTGCTTCATCGAGTACAGGTGGAATTCGTTCGGCTTCCCGTCGGCATCCTTGCGGCCAAACAGCTCCAGCGTCTTGTTCTTCGGCGTCGCAGTGAAGGCGAAGTAGGAGATATTGTCCGACTCGGCCCGCTCGGTCATCTCAGAGGCCAGGATCGACTCCACATCGACCTCGCCGCCCTCCTCGATTTCCTTGACCTCCTCGGCCGTCAGCACCTGCTTCAGCTTCGAAGAGATCTGCCCCGACTGGGAGGAGTGCGCCTCATCGGCGATGACAGCGAACCGCCTGCCTTTCAGGCCGGCGTTGCTCCGGATCTCGTTCAGCGCATGCGGGAAGGTCTGCACCGTCACCGCGATGATGAGCTCACCGTTCTTCAACGCCTGTGCCAGCAGACCCGACTTCGACTTCAGGCCGGCCTTGCGGACGTCCTCGGGGCTGATCGTCCTGACGATCTTGTCGGTGCCGTCGATCTGCCGGATCGCATCCTGCAGCTGGGAGTCGAGCACAGTGCGGTCCACGACCACGATGACCGAGTCGAAGACCTTCTGATTGTCGACATGCAACCGCGCCAGCCGGTGAGCCGTCCAGGCAATGGTATTTGTCTTCCCTGACCCGGCCGAGTGCTCAATCAAGTACCGCCGCCCGACACCCTCCTCCTTCACCGCCTCGACGATGTTCGTGACGGCCTCCCACTGGTGGAACCGCGGGAAAAGCATGCTCGTACGCCGCACCGAGGTGCCGGTAGTGACGTCCCACTCCTCCTTGGTCTCCACGATCATCAGCCGCCCGATGATGTTCAGCCAGGCGTGCTTCTCCCAAACGCGCTCCCACAGGTACGCCGTCGACGACCGGCCGTCCGCACCGGGCGGGTTGCCGGCTCCGCTGTCGAAACCCATGTTGAACGGTAGGAAGTGGGTCTTCTCCCCCTCCAGCCTCGTGGTCATCGCCGCCAGGTCGTTCGAGACCGCGAAGTGCACCAGCGCCCGGTGCCCGAACGACAGCAACGGCTCCGGCCGCCCATTCGTCAACGGTTTGCGATCCTGCTTGTACTGATTGACCGCCTCGTCCAGTGACTGGGTGAAGTCGGTCTTCAGCTCCACCGTGGCCACCGGGAGCCCGTTGATGAAGAACACCAGATCGACACTGCGCTGGTCGGCGGTCGAGAAGTGCACCTGCCGCACCACCCGCACCCGCATCGCCTCGTAGTGCGCCGTCGTGACCACGTTGAGCGACGTCTCCGGACGGAACTGCGCCATCTTCAACCGACCACCGCCGATGTACTGCACCCCGTTGCGCAGGATATTCAGCGTCCCACCGCCATGCTCTAGCGGCCGGTCAAGCGCCGCGGTCAGCACGTCGAGGAACTTCGCCTGCGAGCCCGCCGCCTTCAACGCCTTGTCGTACCCCGACCCCTGAGTCGCCTTCAGCCACGCGAACAGGTCGGCCGGGAACATCGCCCGCTCCCTGTCGTACTCACCACCGTCATGGTCGTTCGCCGAGTACAGCCAACCGCGAGCCTCGAGGTACTCACAGATCTCCGTCTCGAAGACCACCTCGTTGTGGTCGGCCATCACGCTGCCTCTCGTACGTCGATCTGCCCCGTCACCGCCGCCGTGATGAGCGCTGCACGTCGCTCCTGGGAGAGCTCGATGAACCGCTCGGTTTCCACAATCAAAGCGTCGATAGCAGCGACTTTTTCATCCAAGTCAACAGCGACCTGGCGCTGCGCATCGAGAGGCACGGTCGGGAACCGCAACTCGCGCAGAGCCCCAACATTGAAGTGTCCTTGGAGCGCTCCCACAGATCCTTCCGCAATGCGGGAGGCGGCCATAGGGGAGTTAAGGAACCAGACGAGGAAGTCTGCGTCGGTTTCTGTCCCCGGCCGAATGATCAGGATATCGATAGCGTTGGCGCCGTCAAGCGCTTTAGGAACCTTAGCGGCAGCACCAGCCTGACCGGTTCGGACGACGACAACATCGCCTTCCTGGAGACGAGATTTCGCGTTTGCGTGGTCCCCTTCAGCGGAGATGTAGACCAGGTCACGAGTGGAGATGGAACCTCGGTTGATGTTGAGGCCACGCAGGGCAGGTACGCCTTTCTCTACATACCACCGTGAAGGTTGCACGACGATACCGACAGTGACGTTCTGAACTACGCGTTTCAGCGGCTGTTGAGCCTGAGCATCGAAGAAAGCGGCATCGATGACTGCCTCGCGACGCTCACGGAGCATCTCGATCAACCGTTGCTGCTCCTCGATGAACATGTCGATGCGGGCCGTTTCGCGGTCGAGGTAGTCAGCGATGGCCCGCTGCTCGGCGCAGTCGGGAATGTAGGCGTCGATCGTCTTCAGTACCGAGAAGGGCACCTCCGTCGTCCGGACGTTGGCTTGGTCGCCTGCACCGATTCCCCGCTCGCGCTTGATGAGCTCCTCGGTGAACCACGAAGATTTCATCAGGTACGCGACGAAGTGTGGATCCGTTCCTTCGCGCGGTCGCATGACCTCGTAGTGGTAGGTGACCAACCCGTCCTCTGCCGCGACGCCCATAGCACCAGAACGAATGCTCATCTTGTTAAAGACAATGTCGTTGGCCCTGCACACCTTGTAGTTATCGAGGGACTCAGCCCGATGAGGGGCATCCGTCAACTCGCTTCGCCGGATGACACCTCGCGTCTGGGACACCGACATGAGCGGAAGGTTGACACCTGGGATTCGCTCGTCGATCTTCTCCACAGCCTGGCCAAAGCGCGTCACTGCTCCACCTCTCGCAGCAGCTCGAGGATTTTGGCGACCTGCTTCTCCAGGTCGGCGTCAATCTCGGCGAGTGGCCGGGGCGGGAGGTACCTATAGAAGTGACGGGTGAAGGGGATTTCGTAGCCTGTCTTAGTTTTAGTCCAGTTGATCCAGGCGTCGGGGACGTGCGCCTTCACCTCGGCATCGAAGTAGCTCTGGATGACCTCGCGCGCCCCTGCTGCCCCGGCGCTTGAGCCACCGTAGGTGAAGGGCACGTTTTCGGTTTCACGCTTTTTCGAGTCGGGCTTCGGGTTGCCCTTGCGATCGACGACAAGGTTCCCGTCCTCATCGAGCACGGGACGCTCGACGGTGATGGTCCAGTAGCCGAACTCGTCGTTGCGCAGCGCCTTAGAGAGGTCGGGATCGGCGTTATCAAAGTCGGCGTACAGCCGCACGACCTTGGCGCGGTCTGTGTCGCTTATCTGGCGTCCCTTGGACCCAAGGTTCTTGCGCATCTTCGTCCAGAACGAAGTACCGTCAATTAGTTGGACCTTGCCCTGGCGGTCGGGGTGCTTCGTATTGTCGAGGATCCAGATATAGGTAGCGATGCCGGTGTTGAAGAACATGTTGGTCGGCAGAGCGACGATCGCCTCAACGAGGTCGTTCTCCAACAGCCACTTGCGGATGTTCGAAGGGCCGGATTCCGCGGCGCCGCTGAAGAGCGGCGAGCCGTTCATGACGATTCCGACGCGGCCGCCGCCATCTTCGGGTGCGCGCATCTTGTGGGCCAGGTGAAGCAGGAAGAGCATCTGGCCGTCCGAGGTCGCGGGGAGTCCCGGTGCGAAGCGACCGTAAGGGCCGGCGGAGTCGCGCTCCTCGTTGACCGCCTTGGCGTACTGCTTCCAGTCCACTCCGTAGGGCGGGTTGGACATGGAATAGTCAAACTGGCGGCCCTTGAAGGCGTCGTCGGTGAGCGTGTTGCCGAACGCGATGTTGGTCGCGTCGTGGCCCTTAGCGAGCAGGTCGGACTTGCAGATGGCGTATGACTGCGGGTTGTACTCCTGGCCGTACAGACTCAGCTTCGCCTCGGGGTTCTGGGCGAGCAGGTGCTCCTCTGCCAGGGAGAGCATGCCGCCTGTGCCGGCGGTGGGGTCGTACAGCGAGCGGATGATGCCGCCCTCAGTGAGGTCGACGTCCTTCTCGGCGAAGAGCAGGTCAACCAGCAGCCGGATCGCGTCGCGCGGCGTGTAGTGGTCTCCGGAGGTCTCGTTCGCGGCCTCATTGAACTTGCGGATGATGTACTCGAAAGCGTCACCCATGTCGGAGTTCGACACCACATCGGGGTGGAGATCGATGGCGCCGAAGGACTTGACGATCTCGCGAAGGAGCCCAGCCTTCTTCAGGGCCAGGATCTCCTTCTTGAAGTCGAAGTACTCGAACACGTCCACGTCGGCTGAGAACCGGTCGATGTAGTCAGCAAGGTTGTCCGCCAGCCCGTCCGCGTCGGCCAACAGGTTGGCGAACTCATAGTTCGAGGTGTTGTAGAACGCCCGCCCCGTGGCCTTCTTGACCTCGACCTTGAGCCGGTTCGGGTTCTCGTGCTTCGCAGCAAGCTCCCGTACCACCGCACGGTCCGGCTCGAGTACACAGTCGAGCCGTCTCAGGATCGTGAACGGGAGGATCACTGTCCCGTACTGGTTGGGGCGATAGGGGCCCCGAAGCTGGTCAGCGATTGACCAGATGAAGCTACCGAGCGTGCTCACAAGTTCCTCACGAGATTCGTCTAGCAGTGGCGATCACTTTGCCAGAGGCAGCAGCCAGCGTCCCATGGTTCAGCTATAGGGCCCTGTCTAGGGCTGAAGCGCCGACCGGTGCCACCGTCTCTCTCCGGATCTGGCAGAGCTGCAGATCAGAAGGTGCTGACATCCACAGCTGACATCAAGGACGCCGCACGGGGACGTACGCCCGCGTCTCTGTCTGGCTGTCCCACCAGCCGACGGCCGCAGCCGGAGAGGGCTCGGATCGACCTCAGCGGTGCTCAGCCAGCCATGGACCAGCCGTGGACTCGTCCCGCTTGATCTGCCACGTGCAGGGCTGTGACCTGCCCTGTTGCCCGAACCTTAAGCGCCCTCCGGAGCCGTGTGCGCAGGTTCGAATCCTGCCGGGGGCACTCGCCACACAGCCAGCAAGCATCACGCGCTGAGCTGGGCGGATGCCGACATGAGAGAGCGGGAGTCAGCCTCACTGACTCCCGCTCCTTCTCGTTGTCTCTCACTGTTCACGCACCATCTGCGATACACGCAACACACCTCCGACACGCTCCAGACAGGGCGCCGCCACACCGCTGGCCAGTCCACCACCCAGCCTTGACCAGCCGAGTCGCGCCCCTGACACTTGATGTATGACATCTGTACTACGGAGCTAGGGAAGGAGGAATGATGACCCCTGAAACCCGAGGTAAGAAGGTTGAGCCAGCCTCATCCCGCACGAAGCGAGGCGAGGCGAGCGTTACGCGCAGCAGGACCACAAGGACCCCTGTGAGCAGCAAGACCACGAAAACTACGAAGTCTGATCAGTACCGTGGCCTACTCCAACAGGGCAGCCATTCCCGCTCCACTGAAGTGGCTCAAGTCCGACTCAGGCCGGATGAGATGGCAGAGCTACGGCTGGTGATGCAGTCTCTCAATCTGGCATCGGTCTCGGATGCACTCCGAGAAGGACTCCGCTTGCTCTCGCGTGAGGCAGCAGAGTTGGCAGCCTCTGAGGAGATTCGATCCTTCTACAAGGGAGCTCCTGCGCCAGCTCCCGCCGGTGTGCTGCCTGCCACTGCTGAGGAGCTGGCAGCAGGGGACGAAATCGAATGGTGAACCCTGGCTCTGCATTGCGTGGTGAGGTCTGGGGATGTGTTCTACCAAACCCTATTGGTCCACATCCCGTAGTTATTCTCACGGTCAATCGCATTGCCGAGCGGCTATCAGCCGTAACGGTTGCCGTAGTCACGGGGACGTCTGGACCGGCCGCTACTCACGTGTCCATCGGTCCTGAATGCGGCGTCACCAAGTACGACGAGTCCTACGTCAACTGCACGGACCTGCACACAGTCGACAAGTCTAGGCTCCGCAAACGTCTCGGGCTGCTAGATCCGGCCGAGATGAAGCACATTGAAGACCGAGTCCGCGTAATTCTGGGACTGTCCTAACCCTGTGTATTCAGCGGAATTGGGCGATCTGACGCTCCGATAGTAGAAAGGTGCCGCTGACCTGTAAGGATGCGAGTGTCTAGGTCGTATCCGGCACAGAAGTCAGGGCACCTTTCTGGTGGTTGAGCGTACAGGGTGG
>NZ_JBSFTY010000116.1:0-22717 GCF_053591515.1 Streptomyces sp. NPDC003011 | reverse complement strand
CCAGGCCCAGTACATCGAGCGGCCGCTGCCCCGGTCGCAGTGCGACACCGTCGGCGAGGTCCTCGTGTGGATGGAGCGGCACCTCGACGAGGAGGCACCGTCGACGTCCCGGACGTCGGCGCGCCCGTCTCGTTGATGACGTGCTCGTACTGGCCGTTGCCGCCGAGCGAGACGACCAGCAGGTGGTGGAAGCGCACACCGGGCCGGTTCGGGGCGGCGAAGCCGTGGTGCTGCACGATCGTCGGGTCGACGTTGTAGTAGCAGTAGCTGCCCAGGCCCCAGCCCTCGTGCGTGTTCACGTGGTCGCCGACCTTGTAGGCGGCGTACCCCTTGAGCGGGCCGTTCTGGATGGCGGCCTGGTTCGGGGCGTCGTACGCCTTCTCGTTCTGGAAGAAGATCGTGCGGCCCCGTTCGCCGTTCCACTGCACGTCGTACTTGTTGAAGTGTTCGACGAACAGGCCGGTGGCGAGGACGTCGGAGCCGTTGACGACCACGCCGTAGTCGGCCCGGTTGGTCTCCCAGCCGACGCCGTCGCCGTGGTCGGCGCGCCAGATCCAGGTGTGGTCGACGATGGTGTGCCGACTGTTGACGACCATGCTGGTGGTGGCCTTTCCGGGGCCCGCGCCGCCGATGCGGATGAACACGTCCTGCACGGTGACCGGGTTGGCGGAGTGGTCCCGCGAGGCGCCTTGCGGACCGACCTCCAGCAGCGTCGCGGAGTTCACCGCCCCGGCGTCGATCAGGAAGCCCGCCAGCCGTACGCCGTCCACGTCGGCGACCTTCAGGGCCGTGACGCCGCCGTCCGGGATGATCGTCGCGTACCCCAGGCCCAGCACGACCGTGTTGGCGCGGTTCACCCGGATCGGCTGGTCCACGTGGTAGATCCCCGGCGTCAGCAGCAGGTGCAGCCCTTGGGCGAGCGCCTGGTTGAGGGTGGCCGCCGACACCCCCGGCCGGGCGACGTAGAACTGCGACAGCGGCAACGACGTCCCTCTCGGCGTGCCGTTGCCCCAGGTCACCCCGCGCGCGTTGGTCCGCTTCTCCGGCAGGAACACGCGGTACTCGCTGCCGCTGAGGTACAGGAAGGGCTTCTCCCGGGAGACGGGTGTGGTGTCGAGCGTGGTGTACGGCGGGTTCGGGAAGCTCTGCGCGGGAGCGCCCTCGACGCCTGAGAAGACCATGTTCCACACGCCGTTGAGCCAGCTGCCGATCACGCTGTCCCGCGTGTACCACTGCTGCTGGGAGTACGGTCCGACCTGGCCGTCGATGCGGCTGTCGGCGATGTAGCCGCCACTGGCCCAACCGTAGCCGTCCGGGGCGAGGTTGAGGTTGCCGCGGACGTGCATACGGCGGAACGGGGCGGCCTGGGACACCGCCCAGCGGTTGGTGCCGTTGACGGGCACGAGGGCGAGGTTCTCCGCCGAACGCCAGAAGTTCTGCGTGGCGTTGCCGTTGAACCAGCCGGCGTCGACCGTCACGTCCCCGTTGATGGTCGTGTCGTCGGGGGAGAGGCCGAGCCCGGCGATGGAGGTGTAGAAGCCGAGTTGGGCGTTGAGGCCGTGGTACGTGCCGGGCTTGAACAGCAGCGCGTAGCGGCCGGTGCCGAACTGCGCCGACTCCTGGCGGGCGAAGACCTCGTCCAACCGGGTCTGGATGCCCGGGGTGCCGGGTTCGAAGACGAGGACGTTCGGGCCGAGGTCGCCGCCGCCCGGCAGGGCACGCGGGCGCCTGCGCGACGGGGCGGCGGAGGCGTGGGTGGACAGGCCGCTCAGCGCAGCGGCCGAGGCGGCGGCGCCGAGGACGGTCCGGCGGCCGAGTGCGGGGGGTTGTGCGGAGGCAGAGGACATGGGGCGGCTCTCCTTGTTCAGGAAGTGAACGTGGTGGGGTCTGGGAGCGCTCTCTCGCCGGGGAATGTTTCAGCCATCCGAACGCACGCGTCAAGAGGCGCGACAGAGTTCGACGAGTGGTGTCAAAACCCTTGACGTGCCCCAGCGCCGAGGTTTAACTCACGTCCTAAATTAAGTCATGAGTGCATTCCCTGAAGGGGCAGCCATGCGCAGTGTCCGAGCCGCGGCCATAGGCGCCGTCACCCTGTCTCTCGCCCTGGCCGCGTCGGCCTGCGGAGGCGGTTCGTCGACGGGCGGCGGGTCCGACGACTCGCCGAAGACGCTCACTTACTGGGCCTCGAACCAGGGTGCGAGCATCGAGGTCGACAAGAAGGTCCTCCAGCCCGAACTCGACAGGTTCGAGAAGCAGACGGGCATCGAGGTGAAGCTGGAGGTCGTGCCCTGGTCGGACCTGCTGAACCGGATCCTCACCGCCGCCACCTCCGGCCAGGGCCCCGACGTCCTCAACATAGGCAACACCTGGAGCGCCTCGCTGCAGGCCACGGGCGCGCTGCTGCCGTGGGACGAGAAGAACTTCGCCGCGATCGGCGGCAGGGACCGCTTCGTCGCCTCCGCGCTCGGCTCGACGGGCGCACGCGGCCAGGACCCGGCCGCCGTACCGCTGTACTCCATGGCGTACGCGCTCTACTACAACAAGAAGATGTTCGCCGACGCGGGCATCACCCGACCGCCCGCCACCTGGGACGAGTTGGTCGCCGCGGGCAAGAAGCTGTCCAAGGACGGCAGGTGGGGCCTGGGCGCCGAGGGCGCGAACGTCTCGGAGAACGTCCACCACGTCTTCGTCTTCGCCAAGCAGCACGGCGCGGACTTCTTCACCGCCGACGGAAAACCCGACTTCACCGGCGACGGCGCGGTCGCCGGGGTCAAGCAGTACGTCGACCTGATGGCCAAGGACAAGGTCATCGCGCCCGGCAACGCCGAGTACGCGCAGAACCAGTCCGTCAGCGACTTCGCCCAGGGCAGGACCGCGATGCTGCTGTGGCAGTCCGCGTCCGCCAACCTCACCTCCCAGGGCATGAGCGAGAGCGCGTACGGCATCGCCCCTGTGCCCGTGGGGTCCGGTACGCCCGGCGCCGGCACCGGCGTCAACTCGATGGTGGCGGGCATCAACCTGGCCGTCTTCAAGAACACCGACAACCTCGCCGGTGCCACGAAGTTCGTGAAGTTCATGACCAGCGACGCCGAGCAGAAGATCCTCAACACCGCCTACAGCTCCATCCCGCCGGTGAAGACCGCGCAGGCCGATCCCGCCTTCGGCACCCCGGCGAACGCGGTCCTGAAGGACACCCTCGCCCGCAGCGCCGCCGCGCTGCCGCAGGTCGCCGACGAGTCACAGTTCGAGACGGCCGTCGGGACGGCCGTCAAGGAGCTGTTCGCCGATGCCGCCGCCGGACGCCCGGTCACCACCGGATCGGTGAAGGCGGCGCTGGAGAAGGCCCAGCAGCAGATGCCGGCGAAGTGAGCGTGATGACCAGCACCGTCGAACTCCCGGTGGAGAAGGGGGACGCCGGCGCGGCGGCGGCGCGCGGCCCGCGCCGCCGCCGTGGCGAGCGCATCCGCCGGGTCTCCTTCCCGTACCTGCTGCTTCTGCCGGCCCTGCTCCTCGAACTCCTCGTCCACCTCGTGCCGATGGTGATCGGCATCGTGATGAGCTTCAAGGAGCTCACGCAGTTCTACATCCGCGACTGGGGCGCGGCCCCCTGGGCCGGCCTCGACAACTACGCGGTGTCGGTGGACTTCGACGCCCCTGTCGGGGAGGCCCTGCTCCACTCGTTCCTCGTCACCGTCGCCTTCACCCTGCTGTCGGTCGGCCTGTGCTGGCTGATCGGCACCGCGGCCGCGGTCTGCATGCAGGACACCTTCCGCGGCCGGGGCCTTTTGCGGGCCCTGTTCCTGGTCCCGTACGCCCTGCCGGTCTACGCGGCCGTCATCACCTGGGTGTTCATGTTCCAGCACGACAACGGCCTGGTGAACCACGTCCTGCACGACCAGCTGCACCTCACCGGCAAGCCGTCCTTCTGGCTCATCGGCGACAACAGCTTTTACGCCCTGCTGACCGTGTCGGTGTGGAAGGGCTGGCCGTTCGCCTTCCTCATCGTCATGGCCGGCCTGCAGAACATCCCCCGTGAGCTGTACGAGGCGGCCGCCCTCGACGGCGCCGGAGTGTGGCAGCAGATCCGCCGCATCACCCTGCCCTCCCTGCGTCCGGTCAACCAGGTGCTGGTCCTCGTCCTGTTCCTGTGGACGTTCAACGACTTCAACACGCCGTACGTCCTGTTCGGCAGGTCCGCGCCCGAGGCCGCGGACCTCATCTCCGTGCACATCTACCAGGCGTCGTTCGTCACCTGGAACTTCGGCACGGGCTCCGCGATGTCGGTCCTGCTGCTGCTCTTCCTGCTGGTCGTCACCGGCGTGTACCTGGTGCTCACCTCACGCGGACGGAAGGCCACCACCCATGCGTAACTCCCCCATGGCGCCGCCGCGTTCGTTCCTGTGGTCCCGGCGGGTCTTCCTCACCCTGCTCACCGGCTTCGTGCTGGTGCCGGTGTACGTCATGGTGTCCAGCTCGCTCAAGCCGCTCGCGGACGTCACGGGCGAGTTCCGCTGGCTGCCCAGCGGCCTGACGATCCGCCCGTACATCGACATCTGGTCGACCGTCCCGCTCGCCCGCTACTTCGTGAACTCCCTGGTCGTGGCGGGCGCGGCGACGGTCTGCTCGGTGGTCATCGCGGTGTTCTCCGCGTACGCGGTCAGCCGGTACGCCTTCCGCGGCAAACGCGTCTTCACGGTCACCGTCCTGTCCACGCAGATGTTCCCCGGCATCCTCTTCCTCCTCCCCCTGTTCCTCCTCTACGTCAACATCGGCAACGCCACCGGCATCGCCCTGTTCGGCTCCCGCGGCGGCCTGATCCTCACGTACCTGACCTTCTCCCTGCCGTTCTCGATCTGGATGCTGATCGGGTACTTCGACTCGGTGCCGCGCGACCTGGACGAGGCGGCGCTGGTGGACGGCTGCGGCCCGCTCGGCGCGCTGTTCCGGGTCGTGGTGCCGGCCGCGATCCCCGGCATCGTCGCGGTCGCCGTCTACGCCTTCATGACCGCCTGGGGCGAGGTGCTGTTCGCGTCGGTGATGACCAACGACACCACCCGCACCCTCGCCGTCGGCCTCCAGGGCTACTCCACCCTCAACGACGTGTACTGGAACCAGATCATGGCCGCGTCGCTGGTCGTCAGCGTGCCCGTGGTCGCGGGCTTCCTGCTCCTGCAGCGCTACCTGGTGGCCGGGCTGACGGCCGGAGCCGTCAAGTGACCGGCAACTCCTCCTCCTCCGAAGGGACTTCCGTGACCATCGACCTCGCAGCGCTCCCGCACGACTTCCTGTGGGGCACGGCCACGTCGGCGTACCAGATCGAGGGAGCGGTGGCGGCCGACGGCCGCGCGCCCTCGATCTGGGACACCTTCGCGCACACCCCCGGGAAGATCGCGGGCGGCGACCACGGCGACGTCGCCTGCGACCACTACCACCGCTGGCGGGAAGACATCGCCCTGATGCGCCGGCTCGGCACCAACGCCTACCGGTTGTCCGTCGCCTGGCCGCGGGTGATGCCCGGCGGGGACGGCCCGGTGAACCCGAAGGGCCTCGCCTTCTACGACGAGTTGACCGACGGCCTGCTGGAGGCGGGCATCACCCCCTCCGTCACCCTCTACCACTGGGACCTGCCCCAGGCGCTCCAGGACCGGGGCGGCTGGCCCGAACGTGCGACGGCCGAGCACTTCGCCGCGTACGCCTCCGCCGTCGCCGAGCGCCTCGGCGACCGGGTCACCCACTGGGCCACGCTCAACGAGCCCCTGTGCTCGGCCTGGATCGGCCACCTGGAGGGCACGATGGCCCCCGGCCTGACGGACCTGACCGCGGCGGTCCGCGCCTCCTACCACCTGCTGCTGGGCCATGGCCTCGCCGTACAGGCGATCCGCGCCGCCGCCCCGGACGCCGAGGTCGGCATCGTCAACAACCTCTCCACGATCCACCCCGCCACCGACAGCCCGTCGGACCTGCGGGCCGCCCGCCGCATGGACGGCCACACCAACCGCTGGTGGCTGGACCCGGTCCACGGCCGCGGCTTCCCCGAGGACATGCGGGAGGTGTACGGCGTCGAACTCCCGGAGAAGGCGGGCGACTTGTCGGTGATCGCCGCGCCGCTCGACTGGCTCGGCCTGAACTACTACTTCCCGCAGACCGTCACCGACGACCCCGCCGGACCGGCACCCCACGCCCGCACGGTCCGCCGCGCCGGCGTCCCCCGCACCGGCATGGACTGGGAGATCGACGCGAGCGGCATCGAGGAACTGCTGCTGCGGCTGACGCGGGAGTACGGGCCCCGCCGGCTGTATGTCACCGAGAACGGCTCCGCCTTCGCGGACACCGTCCGCCCCGACGGCACGGTGGACGACCCGGAACGCCAGGACTACCTGGCTGGGCACCTGGCGGCCTGCGCCTCCGCCGCCCGCAAGGGGGCCCCGCTGGCCGGCTACTTCGCCTGGTCGCTGCTGGACAACTTCGAGTGGGCGTACGGCTACGACAAGCGGTTCGGCCTGGTCCACGTGGACTTCCGGACCCAGGCCCGCACGATCAAGGGGACCGGGCACCGGTACGCGGAGATCGTGCGCGCGCACCGGGAGCGGGGGCGGCGGGCGGCCTGACGGCCGGCAGGCGTCAGCAGTCCCGGAACTCCGGCGACTGGTTCAGCACCTGCGACCGCGCCGAGGTGAACCGCCCGTACGTCTCGCCGTCCCGCGCCTGCGGGCGGAAGGCGGCCACGCGGTGGCAGTTCTGGAACGCGAGGGCGATCTGGAAGTGGCGCTCCAGACTGCCCCGGATCGCGTCACTGGCCAGCGCGCGCAACAGCTGACCGCGCTCGCGTTCGGACGGGGGCGGGGTCTGGTTGTCGGCGAACTCGGCCGTACCGCCGCGCAGTTCGGCGGCGAGGGAGGCGATCAGGTCGTAGGCGTACGGCAGCGAGGCGCGGACGGTGTCCACGAAGTCCTCCTCGCGGATGTCACCGTGCTCGGCCTCGGCGAGGAGCTCGGGGGAGACGTCGAGAGACATGTGCTGGGGTTCCTGTTCGGTCGTTGTGGGCGTCGGGTCGGCGGACATCCGCACCGCTCGGGTCAGGCGAGGGCCGCGGGACCGGGTACGAACTCCGGGTCCACCTGGGTGGCCAGGTCGAGGCCGGTCGCCCGGTCCGCCCAGGAGCGCGCGTTGCGCAGGTGGAAGTCCACGGCGTGGCGGTGCAGGGCCGCCCAGTCGCGGGGGCGGCAGTCGACGGCCGCGCGCAGGACGTTCAGGGCGTGCCGGTTGTGCGGCTCCAGGGTGTCCAGCCCGCCCTCGGCGCGGCCCTGTTCGGCCGAGCGGACCCAGGGGGAGTGGACCAGGTGGGTGAGGAGGTGGTCGCCCACCTGTTCCTTGAGGAAGAGCAGGTCGTCCTCGCCGGTCACCTTGTTGCCGACCACGGCGATCGGGATGCCGAACTCCTGGGCGTGGTCCCGGTACTGGCGGTACACGGAGACGCCCTTGCGGGTCGGTTCCGCGACCAGGAAGGTGAGGTCGAAGCGGGTGAACAGGCCCGAGGCGAACGCGTCCGCGCCCGCCGTCATGTCGACGACGACGTACTCGCCGGGTCCGTCCACCAGGTGGTTGAGGTAGAGCTCCACGCCGCCGAGCTTGGAGTGGTAGCAGGCCACCCCCAGATCGCTCTCGTCGAACTCGCCCGTCACCATCAGCGGCACCTCGCCCGCGCGCCGGACGTGCCGCGTGTGCAGCGCGTCGTCGCCGAGGAGACGCAGCAGACGTGAGCCGCGGCCGGGCGGCGTGGTCTTGATCATCGCCTCGCGGGAGGCGATGCGCGGGTTGGTGCCGCGCAGGAAGTCCTTGATGTCGTCCAGGTGCGCGCCCAGGGGAGGGGCGTCCAGAGGGCCGTCGTCGTGGCCGAGCGCCTCGGCCAGGTGCTGGTTGATGTCGCCGTCGATGGCGAGGACCGGCGCGCCGGAGCGTGCCAGATGCCGGGAGAAGAGTGCCGACAGGGTGGTCTTGCCGCTGCCGCCCTTGCCGACGAACGCGATCCGCACTAGCGCCCCATCTTTTTGAAAATGGATGTCATGTCGGTACGTTCTAGGGGTGGCCGGCGACGGGTGTCAAATCGCGTGTCCAGCCCCGGCCTTGCCGCGGACTGCGGACTGTGGGCGGTGGTGCCGTGGCCGGCGCCCGCGGCCGTTCCGGCCGCGGCGATCGCTCACCCAGAACTGGCATCGGCTCAGGAAGCCACCGCCGGCTGCCGCTCCGGCACGAGCTCCAGCATTCCCGTCACCATGGCCTCCCGGGACCGGTACGTCTGCCACAGCCACAGGATGTCCCGGCCGAACGACCAGACCAGCAGGGCCAGGGCCACGGCGACGACCCCGAACGTGGCCGCGTACGGCAGCAGGTGCGACGCCGCCAGCAGGAGCAGGACCCCCTGGAGCGCGGCCACCGTCTTGCGGGCCGTGCTCGGCGGGAGCGGGGCGTTGAGCCAGGGCAGGGCGCGGGCCGCGGCGACGAAGACGTAGCGCATGGCACCGATCAGCAGGACCCACGGGCCCAGCGACATGGCCATGTACACACTGAGCACCAGAATGAGGAACGCGTCGACCTCCATGTCGAAGCGGGCGCCCAGCGGGGTCGAGGTGCCGGTGCGGCGGGCGACCTTGCCGTCCACCCCGTCGAGGATCAGCGCCACCGCCGTCAGACCGACGAACAGCGTCACCGGCGGGGAACTCTCGAAGGAGTCCGCGACCAGGGCCGTCACCGCGCCGACCAGTGTCGCCCGGCCGAGGGTCACCCGGTTCGCCGGGCCGAAGGAGCGCGGCCGGGTGCGGCGCAGGGCACGGGAGAGCACCGCCCAGGTGGCGACGGCGAAGGCGAGTCCGGTGAGCCAGCCCGCCGGTCCCATGCCGTGCGCCGTGCTGAGCAGGGCCAGCAGCAGGATCTGCACCCCGGCTCCCACCGCGGTCTCCTGCTGGACCGGCCTCGCGTCGTACGTGTTGTTCAGGGCCACCGCACATTCCTCCGGCCAGGTGACAGAGTCGATCAAGGCCGCGTACTGTGCGCGACCTGTGCACACCTCGGTACGTGAACAGCTTCCCGATCGTTCAGGAGGATGCCGATGAAGCGCACCGCACGTGCGTTCTGGCTCAGCTCTCCGGGTCACGGCGCGATACGCGACATGGCCCTGCCGGACCCCGCCGAGGACGAGGTCGTCGTCCGCTCCCTGTACTCCGGGGTGAGCCGGGGCACGGAGACCCTCGTGTTCCGCGGCGGGGTGCCGGAGAGTCAGTACGCGGCCATGCGGGCGCCGTTCCAGGAGGGCGACTTCCCCGGGCCGGTGAAGTACGGCTACCTGAACGTGGGCCTGGTGGAGGAGGGGCCGCGGGACCTCGTCGGACGGACCGTCTTCTGCCTCTACCCGCACCAGACGCGGTACGTCGTCCCGGTGAGCGCGGTGACGGCCGTACCGGCGAACGTGCCCGCCGGACGGGCCGTCCTCGCCGGCACCGTGGAGACCGCCGTGAACGCCCTGTGGGACGCGGCACCCCTCGTCGGCGACCGGATCGCGGTGGTCGGCGGCGGGATGGTCGGCAGTTCGGTGGCCGCGCTGCTCGCCCGCTTTCCCGGGGTACGCGTCCAGCTGGTCGACGCCGATCCGGCCCGCGCCGCGACCGCGCGGGCCCTCGGGGTGGACTTCGCCTCCCCCGAGGACGCCCTCGGCGGCTGCGACCTCGTGGTCCACGCCAGCGCCACCGAACAGGGACTCGCCCGCGCCCTGGAGCTGCTGCGCGCCGAAGGCACCGTCCTCGAACTGAGCTGGTACGGCGACCGGCGGGTGAGCCTCCCGCTCGGCGAGGCCTTCCACTCCCGGCGCCTGGTCGTCCGCAGCAGCCAGGTCGGCGCGGTCTCCCCGGCCCGCCGCTCCAGCCGCACCTACGCCGACCGGCTCGCCCTCGCCCTGGACCTGCTCGCCGACCCGGCCCTGGACGCCCTGGTCACCGGGGAGAGCCCGTTCGAGCAACTGCCGGACGTGCTGCCGCGACTCGCCTCCGGCGAGATCCCGGCGCTGTGCCACCGGGTCCGCTACGACAAAAGCGCCTGACCTGAGAAAAGAGTGAGAGCCGACTGAACAACGGGCAGCGATGAACCGTACTAGTCGGCATCCCCCGGCAGGGATCAGCGGGGGGACCAGACGCGCCGCACCTGGAGGGTCGTCCGTTGTTCAGCATCACCGTCCGCGATCACATCATGATCGCCCACAGCTTCCGCGGCGAGGTTTTCGGACCCGCGCAGCGCCTGCACGGAGCGACGTTCCTGGTGGACGCCACGTTCCGGCGCGAACAGCTGGACGACGACAACATCGTCGTCGACATCGGACTCGCCACTCAGGAACTCGGAGCCGTGGTCAGCGAACTGAACTACCGCAACCTCGACAACGAGCCCGACTTCGCCGGAATCAACACCTCCACGGAGTTCCTGGCGAAGGTCATCGCCGACCGGCTCGCCGACCGCGTCCACAAGGGTGCGCTCGGCGAAGGCGCCAAGGGCCTCGCGGGCCTCACCGTCACACTGCACGAGTCGCACGTCGCCTGGGCGAGCTACGAGCGTGCCCTGTGACCGACACGACCACGGAGCGGACGACCCGGCTCGACTACGTGCCCGTCCAGCACTCCACCCTCCACCACGCGGAGATCATCCCGATGTCCCTGCGCTCCGTGCACTTCGTCCTGCCGGGCGGCGTCGACGATCCGGCCGCGCCCAGCGGCGGCAACGCCTATGACCGGCGCATCAGCCTGGACCTGCCCGGCTTCGGCTGGCAGGTCCACCAGCACGCCGTGGACGGCGGCTGGCCCCGTCCGGACGCCTTCGCCCGGACGGAACTGGCCCGCGTGCTGCGGGAGCTGCCGGACGGCGCGGTCGTCCTGCTGGACGGTCTGGTCGCCTGCGGGGTTCCCGAGATCGTCGTTCCCGAGGCGGAACGTCTCTGCCTCGCCGTCCTCGTCCACCTCCCGCTCGGCGACGAGACCGGACTGGACCCGGCGGTGGCGGCGGAACTGGACGCCAGGGAGCGCGCGGTGCTGCGGGCCGTCCCGGCCGTCATCGCCACCAGCGACTGGGCGGTCCGCCGCCTCGTCTCCCACCACGGTCTCGCCCCCGACCGGGTCCATGTCGCCGCCCCCGGCGCCGACATCGCCCCCCTCGCCTCCGGCACCGACGGTGTCTCCCGGCTGCTGTGCGTGGCCGCGGTGACCCCCCGCAAGGGGCAGCACCGGCTGGTGGAGGCCCTCGCCGCGGTGACCGACCTGCCGTGGAGCTGCGCCTTCGTCGGCGGACTCGGGCACGACCCCGAGTACGTCGCCCAACTGCGCGTCCTGATCCGGAAGTACGGCCTCCAGGACCGGCTGCACCTCGCGGGCCCGCAGGCCGGCGCCGAACTCGACGCTAGCTACGCGTCCGCCGACCTCATGGTCCTCGCCTCCTATGCCGAGACGTACGGCATGGCGGTGACGGAGGCGCTCGCCCGCGGCATCCCGGTGCTGGCGACCGACGTCGGCGGCCTCGCCGAGGCGGTCGGCCGCGCACCCGACGGCGGCGTGCCCGGCATCCTCGTCCCGCCGGAGGATCCCGCCGCCCTCGCCGCGGAACTGCGCGGCTGGTTCGGCGAGGCGGACGTACGACGCCGGCTCAAGGCCGCCGCAAGGGGCCGACGGGCCGCCCTGGACGGCTGGGCGACCACGGCCCGCAGCCTGGCCGCAGTACTGGGCCGGCTGCCGAACGAACCCAGGAGGGCGGCATGACGGAGACGGCGATGACCCAGCAGGCGGGAAAGACTCCGACGCGGCCCGGTCTCCGGGAGGCCGTCGGCGCCGGTTCCACGGGGGTGGCCGAGGTGGGGGGATCCGCGGCCGACGGTGCCGGTGCCGGTGCCGGTGACAGTGCCGATTCCGGTTCCGGTTCCGGCGAAACGGCTGCCGTTACGGGCGCCGAGGCCGCCGGGCCCACAGGATCGGGGATCTCTGGTGCTGGTGCTGGTGCTGGTGCCGACTCCGGGCCGGTCGTGGATGTGGATGTGGATGCGGATGCCGTCATCGCCGGTGCCGGGCCCACCCTGCGCCCCGGCGAGCGGCCCACCGTGCGGCTGCGGGACGCCGAATCCGACGACCCGCCGCGGTACGCCCCCGAGTGGCTGGAGCTGCGGGAGGGCGCCGACGCCGCCGCGCGGGCGCACGACCTGCTCGATCCGCTGCGGATCCGGCTCGCCAACCTGCCGGGCAGGGCCGGGCTGGTCATCCACGACCTGGGCTGCGGCACCGGCTCGATGGGCCGCTGGCTGGCCCCCCGCCTGGACGGCGCCCAGCACTGGATCCTGCACGACCGCGACCCCTACCTGCTGCACTTCGCCGCCGTCGCCTCCCCGCGTTCCGCCGCCGACGGCAGCCGGGTCACCGTCGAGACGCGGCGCGGTGACCTCGCACGGCTCACCCCGGACGTCCTCGCCGGCACGTCCCTGGTGACCGCCTCCGCGCTGCTCGACGTCCTCACCCGCGAGGACATCGACACCCTCGCCGACGCGTGCGCCGGCGCCGGCTGCCCGGCGCTGCTCACCCTCTCGGTGGCCGGCCGCGTCGACCTCACCCCGTCCGACCCGCTGGACGCGGAGATCACCGACGCGTTCAACGACCACCAGCGTCACGACGGCATGCTCGGCCCGGACGCGGTCACCGTGGCGTGCGAGGCGTTCTCCGCGCGCGGCGCCACGGTACGGCTGCACCCGAGCCCCTGGCGGCTCGGCCCGGCCGAGTCCGCGCTGACGGCGCAGTGGCTGCGCGGCTGGGTCGGCGCCGCCGTGGAACAGCGGCCCGAGCTGGGCCCGCGCGCGGAGCGCTATCTGCGGGAGCGTCTCGCGGCCTGCGAGGCGGGGGAGTTGCGGGTGGTGGTCCACCACACCGACCTGCTGGCCCTGTCCCGGCCGACCGGCGGAGCGTCATGAGCGTGGAGACGGTGAGGTCCTGGCCGACCCGGCCTGGTACGGCCGAACCGCGCGCGCACCACGCCACGCCGTGCGAGGGAAACGTCCCACCACGCCAGAAGAACCCCGCCGAACCGTGCGAACGGCACGCCGAGTTGCCGGAGCGGCGGGTCGAGCGGCACGCCGAACCGGTGGAGCGTCGGGCCGACTCGGCCGGGCGGCATGCCGACGCCGGACAGCGGGGCGAGTCGGCCGAACGGCCGGGCGAGTTGTCGGCGCGGCGAATCCAGCCGTCCCGGCGGTACGCGGACGTGGTGGAGGTCTTCGCGCTTCCCACCGCGTCGCTCGCGCTCCCGGCCGAGGCGTTCGAGGCCCGGACCAGGGTGCTCGCGGCCCGGACCGAGGCGCTCGAAGCCCGCAAGGAGATACTCGCCTCCGCCGGCGATCCGCCATCGACCCGCACCGATCCGACCGTCTCCGAGACCCGCACCGATTCGGCCGGCTCCGAGGCCCGCACGGGCTCGGCTGCCTCCGACGCCCGCATCGGCGCGGCCGTCTCTGAGGCCAGGATCGGCGTGATCGTGGCCACGCCCCGCTCGCGCCCCGACCGGGACGCCCACCCGTCGTACGCCACCCCCGACGCGCCCCGGTGGCGTACCGTCCTGCGCGGTGCGGTGGCCCGGCTCAACTCCCGCGCCGTCCGCACCCACTTCGGTACCGTCGCGGGCGTCGCCATTCTCGCCGTTCTCCTGTGGCGTCTGGGCACCGGCGTCTTCCTGGACGGACTGCGGCGGATCGACGGACCGACGCTGCTGGTGGCCGTCGGGATCGGGCTGCTCACCACTGTGTTCAGCGCCTGGCGGTGGGCGCTGGTGGCCCGCGGCCTGGGGATCCGGCTGCCGCTCGCGCCGGCCGTGGCGGACTACTACCGCGCCCTGTTCCTGAACGCCGCCCTCCCCGGCGGTGTCCTCGGCGACGTCCACCGGGCGGTCCGGCACGGGCACAGCTCCGGTGACCCCGGCCGCGGTGTCCGCGCGGTCGTCCTGGAACGGGCCGCAGGGCAGGCCGCGTTGGCCGTCGTCGGCGCGGCCGTGCTGCTGACCATGCCGTCACCGGTGCTGGCCGACGCCCGGCACCTCGCCCCGTTGCTCGCTCTCGCCGCGCTCGGCACCTTCGCGGTCGTGCTGGCCCTGCGGATGAACCGGGTCCCGTCCCGCCGGAGACGCGTCCTGCGCGCCGGTCTCGCCGAGGCCCGCGAGGGACTGCTGTCCCGCCGCAACGGGCCCGGCGTCGCCCTGTCCTCGGCCGTGGTCCTCGCCGGCCACCTCGCCATGTTCGTCGTCGCCGCCCGCATCGCGGGATCCGCCGCGTCCGTCGCCGTACTGCTGCCGCTGGCCGTCCTCGCCCTGCTCGCCATGGGACTCCCGCTGAACGTCGGCGGGTTCGGTCCCCGTGAGGGAGTGACCGCCTGGGCGTTCGGCGCGGCCGGCCTCGGCGCGAGCAGCGGACTGGCCGTCGCGGTGGTGTACGGGGTGCTCAGCTTCGTGGCCGCGCTGCCGGGCGCCCTCGTCCTGGCCGCCCGCTGGTACACCGGCCTGCGCGGTGCGGACGACGGCGCCGGGACCGCCGGGGCGGACCGGGCAGACCCGCGGCCCCAGCACGCGCCGGACGACCGCTACCCGTGCTCGGCACCCGCGGCCCCCGCGTCGGCCCCCATGTCGGCGTCGGTGTCGGTGTCGGCGTCGGCGGAAGTGAGCATCGAGAAATACGTCGCGAAGGAATCGGCGAAGCCCGCCAGCAGTTCCTTCCCCTTTTCCGCGGATCCCAGGGAAGGACGGCCTATGACGCCCGAATCGGTATAGGCGGACATTCCGACGGTGAGCAGATGACGGCGGTCGTCCGCGACGAAATCGGCGGACTCGTAACCGGGTCGGACCATTTCGGGATGGGCGTGCAGCAGGATGGAGGTCTCGATTTCCCCCGCGTGCATGTCGGTGAGCAGCGAGGTCGCCACCCCGGCCCGTATCCGCGCCGCCTCCCAGTCCTCCGGGGCCGGGAACAGCGCCATCCGCTCGCCTCGTGCGGAGGACTCCTGGACCACGTTGCCCAGGACGTAGTTCCCGCCGTGGCCGTTGACCAGCACCAGGGCCTCGACGCCCGAGCGGCGCAGCGACGCCGCGATGTCCCGTACCACCGCGTGAAGGGTCACGGAGGAGATGCTGACGGTTCCCGGCCAGGCCGCGTGCTCGTGCGAGCAGGCGATGGTCACCGGCGGAAGGAGGTGCACCGGGTACGCGTCGGCGATCTCCCGGGCTATGGCGCAGGCGACGAGCGTGTCGGTCGCCAGCGGCAGGTACGGGCCGTGCTGCTCGAAGCTTCCGACAGGAAGGACGGCCACCTGGGTTGAGACGCCCGCCCCTCGCGTCCGTACGTCTTCCGTAGTGTCCGCCGGCACCAGACCGTACGCCGCCGACCGTATTCCGGAACCACTCATCTTTTCACGGCCTTTCGTCTCTGCTTAGGAACCAGATCATGACAGAAAAAATTGGTGTACTCGGCAAGAAGTCACCGCAGCGCACGGGTGTGGAACGGGTCGTGAATGCCCCGCTGCCCACCGTGTACGGGGATTTCCAGGCGGTCGGCTACCTCGATCACGACCGCGGCGACGAACAAGTGGCGCTGGTACACGGGGACATCGGCACGGACGACGTCCTGACGCGGCTGCATTCCGAGTGCCTGACCGGTGACGCCTTCGGCTCCCAGCACTGCGAGTGCGGCGACCAACTGGCCGCCGCACTGCGTGCCGTCGTCGCCGAAGGGCGCGGCATCGTCGTCTACCTGAGAGGGCACGAGGGCCGGGGCATCGGCCTGCTCGCCAAGCTGCGGGCGATGGCACTGCAGGCGGAGGGCCTGGACACCGTGGAGGCCAACCTGGCGCTCGGTCTGCCGGTGGACGCGCGTGACTACGGCGTCGCCGCCGAGATCCTGCACGACCTGGGCGTGAACTCGGTACGCCTGATGTCCAACAACCCGCGCAAGCGCGAGGCGTTGCAGCGGCACGGCATCGAGGTCGCCGAGACGGTACCGCTGCTGATACCGCCGTGCGAGAACAACATCACCTATCTGCGGACGAAGCGGGAGCGGCTGGACCACCACCTGCCCCACCTGGACGCGGTCGTCAGCTCCTCCTGACCACCGGGCCCGCGGCGGCCGTCACGGCGTCACCTGGCGTCGGCCGCCGCGCCGACCGGCTCACCAGGCCCGGGCAGCGGCGGCCGGCCGGACCCCCGAGCGGCCACCCACCGGCACGAGACGGCCGCAGAACGGACGGGCCGCGGAGGACATCGCGCCGACCGCTGACAGCTGACAGCTGATCGTCTACAGCCGACAGCCGACAGCCGACAGCCGACAGCCGACAGCCGACAGCCGACAGCCGACCGCTGATCGCCGACAGCTGATCGCCGACAGCCGACAGCTGGCAGCCGGCAGCCGGCAGCCGACCTCGGCACCGGCGCCCAGGCCGTCGGGCCGTTCGCCGCCCGGCAGGTGGTGCCCACCGCCACCGCCGGGGGCGGCCGGCCGGGCGCGACCATGGGGCCGGCTCCGGACGGGCGTGCGGGCCGGCGTCGCCGGGGAAAGCATGGGGGGAGCGGAGCCCGCGGGACGGCGTCGGCCCGCGCGACGGAGGGAACACGCGGTGAGCGACGACATCCCCTTCCTGCCGGCCGAGCGGGTCGCCGAGCTGCTGGACCTCGACACGGCGATCCGGTCCCAGCGGGCCGCCTTCACCGCGCTGGGCGACGGCACCGCCGACCTGCCCGGCAAGATCATGCATCCCAGCCGCTTCGACGACAGCGTGGTCTTCTCCTACGTCTCCCGGCTGTCCGCGGACTCAGGGGCCGTCGCGAAGTTCGGCAGCGTCAACCCGGGCAACGCGGCGGTCGGGCTGCCGGCCGTGCACGCCGTGGTCACCGTGCTCGACCCGGTGACCGGCCGCCTGGCCGCGGTCATGGACGGCACGACGGTGACGACCCTGCGCACGGCCGCGGCGAGCGCCGTCGCGGTGGACGCGCTGGCCGGGCCCGACGCCGCCGACCTGGCCGTCCTCGGCTCGGGCACCCAGGCCCGCGCCCACCTGCGGGCCATCGCCCGGGTGCGGGAGGTGAAGACCGTACGGCTGTGGAGCCCGACCCCGCTCCATCGCGCCCGCGCCGCCGAGACGCTCGCCGCCGAACTGGACCTGCCCGTCGAGCCGGTCGGCACCGCCGAGGCGGCCGTGCGGGGAGCGTCGCTGGTCGCGGCCTGCACGCTCAGCACCACGCCCGTGGTGCGCGGGCGGTGGCTGGCACCCGGCTGTACGGTCGTCAGCGTGGGATCGTTCGAGCCGGCCCGCCGCGAGGTGGACGCGGAGGTCCTGCGGCGGGCCAGGCACCGCGGAGCCGTCGTCGTCGACGACCCGGCGACCGCCGCCGAACACTCCGGGCCGCTCGTGGACGCCCTGCGGGAGGGGCTGCTGACGACCCAGGACCTGGTGCCGCTGGGCGCGGTGGTCACCGGGCGGCGCACGGCCCGCACCGGACCCGAGGACATCGTCCACTACACCAGCGTCGGCCTCGGCATCCAGGACGCCGCAGCCGCCTGGGCCGTGGTCGAGGCGGCGAAGGCGCAACCCCGATGACCACGCGGGCGGACGTGGTGGTCGTCGGCGGCGGGGTGATGGGCACGAGCATCGCCTGCCACCTGGCTCGTGCGGGCGTACCGGACGTGGTCCTGGTGGAACGGGACGAACTGGGCTCCGGGTCCACGTCGAAGGCGGCGGGCGGGGTGCGGGCGCAGTTCTCCGACGAGCTGAACATCCGGCTCGGGGCGCGCAGCCTGGAGGCGTTCGCCCGCTTCGGGCAGGACACCGGGTACGACATCGGGCTGCGCCGCGTCGGCTACCTGTTCCTGCTGTCCACGCCCCAGGAGGTCGCCTCCTTCGAGGCGGGTGTGCGACTGCAGAACTCCCTCGGGGTGCCCAGCCGCATGATCGACCCCGTCGAGGCCGGGGAACTCTCCCCGTTGATCAGCACTGACGGACTGCTCGCCGCGGCGTTCTCGCCCGACGACGGGCACTGCACACCCGAAGCCGTCGTCCACGGCTACGCGGCCACCGCCCGCCGGCACGGGGCGCGCATCTGGCGGCACACCGAGGTCACCGGCATCGACCTGCGCGGCGGCGCCATCACGGCCGTGCGGACGACCCGCGGCCCGATCGCCACCGGCACGGTGGTCTGCGCGGCCGGCGCCTGGTCCCGGTCGGTCGGCGCGATGGCCGGCGTGGACCTGCCGGTGCGGCCGCTGCGCCGCCAGATCGCGGTCACCGAGCCGGTCGAGGGGCTGCCGCCGGATCTGCCCATGACCATCGACTTCGCCACCAGCCTCTACTTCCACGCCGAGGGACCCGGCCTCCTCGTCGGGATGTCCGACCCCGACGAGCGGCCCGGTTTCGCCACCGGCACCCACGACCGCTGGATCCCCGGCCTGTGCGCCGCCATGGAACACCGGGCACCCGCCCTCCTCGACCTGCGCCGCACGGGCGGCTGGGCCGGCCTGTACGAGATCACCCCGGACCACAACGCACTGATCGGTGAGGCGACTTCGGTATCCCGTTTTCTGTATGCGACCGGTTTCTCCGGTCACGGCTTCCTCCAGGGACCGGCCGTCGGCGAAGTCGTCCGCGACCTGTACCTGGGCCGCGTACCCTTCGTGGACGTCAGCCCGCTCGGCGCCGGCCGGTTCGCCGCCGACGCCCCGCGCCCGGAGGCCAATCTGGTATGACCGATCTCCATCTGTGGCTGCGCCACGAGGTCCGCACCACCGAGCGGCGCACGCCGGTCGTGCCGTCCGACGCCCGCCGGCTCGTCGAGCGGGGAGTCACGCTCACCGTCGAGGAGTCCCCGCAGCGGATCTTCCCCGTCGAGGCGTACGAGGCGGCCGGCTGCCGGATCGCACCGGCCGGCTCGTGGACGTCGGCGCCGGACGGCGTCGTCGTCCTCGGCCTGAAGGAACTGCCCGACGGCCCGCCCGGGTTGCGGCACCGGCACATCTTCTTCGGGCACGCCTACAAGGGGCAGCCGGGGGCCGCCGGCCTGCTCGGCCGGTTCGCCGCCGGGGGAGGGGCGCTGCTCGACCTCGAACACCTCGTGGACGACGACGGCCGCCGGCTCGCCGCCTTCGGATTCTGGGCCGGCTACCTCGGCGCCGCCCTCGCGGTGCTCCAGCACCGGGGCCGGCTCGTCGCACCCCTGACGCCCACCGGCAAGGACGCGCTGGACGAGACGCTGCGCCCGGCCGCCGGGGACGAGGAGTTCACCGCCCTGGTGATCGGCGCGCTCGGCCGCAGCGGACGCGGCGCGCGGACCGCCTTCCACACGGCCGGCGTGCAGCCCACCTGCTGGGACCTCGCCGAGACCCGCGACCTGGACCGCGCCGCCCTGCTCGCCCACGACGTGATGGTCAACGCGGTCCTCGCCACCACCCCCCTCCCGCCGTTCCTGCGCGCCGAGGACCTCGACGCCACCGGCCGCCGCCTGCGCACCCTGTGTGACGTCACCTGCGACGTCGGCTCACCCCTGAACGTCCTGCCGGTCTACGACCGCACCACCGACTGGGACGCGCCCGCACGCCGGCTGGGCGGGGAGCCGCCACTGGACCTGATCGCCATCGACAACCTGCCGTCGCTGCTGCCGAAGGAGTCCAGCACCGACTTCTCGGCCGCCCTGCTGCCCCAGCTGCTCGACTTCGGAGTGGGCGGCCCGTGGGGGCGCTGTCTGGACCGGTTCCGCCGGGCCTGCCGTGAACTGGGCCTCGTAGGGGAACCGGGCTCCGTGGCAAAGGAGTCCGGTGATGTCTGAGGCCGTTCCGGCGAGCGGCACCGTGCACTGGATCGGGGCGGGGCTGTCCACCGGCAGTGGTCCGGCCGCGCTGTGCGAGGCGGCCGGGCGGGTGCTGCTGTGGCACCGCACCGAGGAACGCGCCGCCGAGGCCCTGAACCGGCTCCGCCTCACCGGCCGGGCCGAACCGCGTGCCTGGACGCTGGACCGTTTCACGGCCCAACTGGCGCCCGGTGACGTGGTCGTGTCGATGCTGCCGGCTTCCGAACACGCCGGACTGCTCGCCCTGTGCGTACGCGGGCGGGCACACTTCGCCTGCTCCAGCTATGTGTCCGACGCCGTGCTGGAACAGGTGCCGCAGGCCGCGCGGGCCGGTGTCGTGGTCCTCGCCGAGGCCGGTCTGGATCCCGGCATCGACCACCTCTTCGCGCTCAGCCTGGTCGGGCGGGCCCGGCAGGCGATCGGTGACGACACGGCGGCCTCGTACCGTCTCACCTCCTACTGCGGCGGTGTCCCCGCCGAGCCGAACGACTTCCGGTACCGCTTCAGCTGGGCCCCGGCCGGGGTCCTCAACGCCCTGCGCTCGCCCGCCCGTTACGTCGAGGACGGCGCCGAGACCCTCGCCGAGCGGCCCTGGGAGGCGACCCGGCGGCACGTCGTCGGCGGCGAGGCCTTCGAGGTCTACCCCAACCGCGACAGCGTGCCCTTCGTCGAGCAGTACGGCCTGCCGGCCGCCTGGACACCACACACCTTCGTCCGCGGCACCCTGCGTCTGGAGGGCTGGCTGAACGCATGGGAGGGTGTCTTCACCCAGCTGCGGACCGGTGACGACGCCCGGATCGCCGCCCTGGCGCGGGAACTGGCGGCGGCGTACCCCACCACCGACGCCGACCGTGACCGGGTCGTGCTCGCCGTGTCGCTGGACGTGCGCGGCGGAGCCGGACAGACCTGGTCCGGCGCCTGCCTGCTGGACCTGGTGGGCGACGCGGAGGAGAGCGCGATGGCCCGCTGCGTCTCCCGCACCCTCGCGCTCGGCGTCGGACACATCCTGGACGGCACCCTGCCCGCGGGACTGAACCGCGCCGCCGGGACGCCCGAGCGGTCCGAGTGGTGGCTCGGCGAACTCGCCCGCCAAGGACTCCACTTCACCCTGCGGATCGACCAGTAGGCCGGCGCGGACCCGGACCGGCCCGGGTGCGCGCAGACCACCGCGGCGGACCCGGGCACGACGCCCGGCAGGGGGACGCGGCCCGCCCGGTCGGCGCGCGGGCAAAGCAGCCCGGCGGCCCCGAGGCCGGCCGAGGCCGGCCACGCATCACCCGCGTCAACAACCCCGCGGGTCAGTGGACCTGGTCGATGACCGCGTCGTGCACGAGCCGCTTCAGGTCCGGGAAGAGCGACAGGGAGCTCTTGGGCCGCAGCTGCGTCATGAACTGCACGGTCAGATCGCGGCCCGGGTCGACCCAGAACGTCGTCGTCGCCACACCGCTCCAGCCGTACGTTCCGAGGCCGGCGGGGGCGAGGGTACGGCTCGGGTCGGTCACCACGGAGACGCCGAGGCCGAATCCGACACCGTCGTTCCCGGGTTCGTCGTGCGCGGGTTTGCTGCCGAAGGCGCGCAGGTCGGCGCCGCCGGGAAGGTGGTTGGACGTCATCAGGTCCACCGTCTGGGGAGCGAGAAGGCGGACGCCGTCGAGTTCGCCGCGGCGGCGCAGCAGCTCCATGAAGCGGTGCACGTCGTGCGCGGAGGCCACCATGCCGCCACTGCCCGACAGGAAGCGGGGCCGGCCGCGCAGCGGGAGCCCGGGGATCCGCTCGATGCCGCCGCCGTCGGCGTCGCCGTACAACTCGGCGAGCCGGGGCGCCTGTTCGTCGGTGACGCGGAACCCGGCGTCGGTCATGCCGAGCGGGCCGAAGATCCGCTCGGCGAAGAACGTGTCGAGCGGCTGCCCGGACACCACCTCGATGATCCGGCCCAGCACGTTGGAGGCGACGGAGTAGTTCCACTGGGTGCCCGGCTCGAACTGGAGCGGCAGGCCCGCGTACACGTCGACCGTCTCCGCCAGGGTCGAGCCCGGCACCACCGACGAGTCCAGGTGGGCCGCCCGGTAGAGGGCGTCGACGGGGTGCGTGTGGTAGAAGGCGAAGGTCAGGCCCGCGGTGTGGGTCATCAGGTGCCGCACGCGTATCGGCCCGGCGGCCGGGCGGGTCACCACGTCGGGGCCGGAGCCGGTGACGTACACCCGCGGCTCGGCGAACGCCGGCAGATGGCGCTCGACCGGGTCGTCCAGGGAGAGCCGGCCCTCCTCGACCAGCAGCAGCGCGGCGACCGCGGTGACCGGCTTGGTCATGGAGTAGATCCGCCAGAGGGTGTCGGCCTCCACGGGCAGCCCGGACGCGAGGTCCCGGCGGCCGTGGACCGTGAGGTGGGCGACGCGTCCGCCGCGGGCGACGGCAACGAGATAGCCGGGCAGGCGCCCCTCGTCCACGTAGTGGGCGATGTGCTGGTCGAGGCGGTCCAGCGCCTTCGCGTCCAGCCCGGCCTCGCCTGGGTCCACCTCTTGCCGCAGCTGTGCCATCGTTCTCCTCCGTCGCGTTCGTCGAGGTGCGATCCGGCATACCCCGCCGCAACGACCTCAGACATCATCGTCGCGCAGGAACGGACGTACGGGATCCCACCTCCCCATGATCGTCGCCCGCGTCACAGCGGCCGACGGCGCATGGCCGGGCGCGTCCCGGCCGCCGGCGCCGGCGGCCGGCACGGCGAGGACGGGCAGCGGCAGTTCCCGCCCCCCGCCGGGCCCCGGCCGTGACGGCCACCGCCATCACCGGCGCCTTCCGCCAGCCCTACCTGGTGTCGCCGAAGCTCGACGGCCGCGAGCTG
>NZ_JBSFTY010000115.1:0-22961 GCF_053591515.1 Streptomyces sp. NPDC003011 | reverse complement strand
GCCTGCGACTTGGCGTACGCCGTGCCGAAGACGGAGTCGATGCCCATGACCTCGCCGGTGGAGCGCATCTCCGGGCCCAGGATCGTGTCCACGCCACCGTGCGGGAGGAGGCGACGCGCGCGTCGGCCACAGGACAGCTCCGGGCGTACTCCGCGGCGGCCACGGCGCGCAGCACGGGGGTGGGGACCGGCCCTTGCGCGGCCCAGATCAGGACCCGCACCGGTTTACGGGAGACAGGATCCAACTCGAGGCAGGCGGCGTAGAGACCGTCTTCGGTGATATCGACCGCCTCGTCGCTCGTCAGTGGCCCGCGCAGCGGACAGCCGACGATTATTCTGCGTTCGCGGAACCGGTCGGCGATGTCGCTCGCGGTCAGCAGCCGAAGCGGCGGCAGCGGCGGCAGCGGCGGTCGCTGGTGGTGATCTGCCGGGCGTACTCATGGCCCGCGGCGGTGAGACGGGCGATGGCGACGAAGAAGCCCCGCACGGTGTTGTCCGGGGTGGCGGCCCGCCGGATGCTGCCCGAGCGAGGCGGCTGCCGGACCGCCATCCGCCTCGCTCTGCATCTGCGCCCGGTCAGCCGCGGATGATGTTCTGGGCCTGCGGGCCCTTCTGCCCTTGGCCGATGTCGAAGGTGACGTGCTCGCCCTCGGTGAGCTCGCGGTATCCGCTGCCCTTGATCTCGGAGTAGTGCGCGAAGACGTCCGGGCCTCCGCCGTCCTGCTCGATGAAGCCGAAGCCCTTCTCGGCGTTGAACCACTTCACGGTGCCGCTGGCCATACTGGTCGATCCTTCGTTCATACCCGGGAGCAGCCCTTCATGCAGGGGATGCTCCGGCTCTCTGCACTCGCAGGAGCCAACAGTCGTTCTACCCCAGAACGCGACGCTCACTCGGCTGGCGACACAGGCCTTCACCATCGCCAGCTCGCCGGGGACGGGCGTCTGACCGGCCCGTCCGTGCACAGCACCGTATCGGTCAGCTGCCTTCCTGACCTGGACGATCAACCTTGCTGAGTCTCCTGCTCAAGGGCGCCCGCACGAGCTTCTCCTGGCAGGGCTGTCGCGACCTGCTGGCGAGGGCCATATCCAGCTCAGTGGCCCGGTTGTGGTGGTCTGGGACTGTCTCCACACCCATCCGGCCGCCGGGCTGGAGCGGTACGAGGCCGAGCACGACTGGCTCACCACCGTCCGGCTGCCGCCGTAGACACCAGCCCTCAACCCCGTCGAGACCGTCTGGTCACTCGTACGCGGAGCGATGGCCAACACCGTCTTCGGCACGCCTGACGACCGCGATCGCGAGCTCCGCCGCGAGTTACGCAGGATCCAATCCGCCCCCACCTGACAGACGGCTGCCTCACCGCCACCGACCTGACCCTCGCACCACCGACTCCACCCTGAACACCTCAGTAGCTCGTCCGTCAGCGGTTGATCGCCGGTTTCTCCGGTGCTCGAATCGGTGGCGGACGTTGCACTTCCCGACCAGTGACAGGCGTGACGACGACGTGGTGTTCGGCCACAGAGCCTCCACGAAAACCCGTTCGCGGAACCACGGCAGCCACTGCTACGTTTCCGGAAGCCGTGCCAGAGAGCGAGGAGGTGGTACCCGTGAACGATCGACATGGGTGCTCCCCTCCGGGGTCACGGTCGGGCGATAGGTCGTCCGGGAGCGCCGTTCTATGGCACTCCCGAAAGGCACGACCATGCACTTCACTTCTGAACAGCGTCTCGACGACGCTGTCCTCGAGCGCGCATTCACCCTCGGCCAGATCCCCGGCATCCTGTGGACGCCCGGATCCGCATCCACATCCGCACCGGCGCCGCTGATCCTGCTCAGCCCTCCTCCTCTCGGGCTGCGCAAGACGTACTCCCGACTGGTGGCCCGAGCCCGGCTGGCTGCGGCGGACGGCTTCGCCACGGCCACCATCGAGCTCCCCGGAAGCGGTGACCGGCCCCGTTGGCCTGCCGCCGAGCAGGCCCGCGCCGACCTGCGCCGGGCGGTGGAGGCCGGCGAGCCGGTCAGCGACGAGATCATCGACGCCCTCGTCCTGCCCCTGGTCGACGCGGCGGTCCCGGAATGGCAGGCCGCTCTGGACGCCCTCCTGTCGCTGCCCGAGATCGGCGGCCCGGTCGGGTACTCAGGGGGAGTGATCTCCATCGGGACCCGGCTGGCGGTGGTCGAGCCGCGCGTCTCGGCCGCTGTTCTGTTCGCCGGGAGTTTCGTCCCTCGCGCCATCTTCGAGGAGGCCCGGCAGGTCACCATTCCTCTGCACGTCCTGCTGCAGTGGGACGACGAAGGCAACGACCGTCAGGCAGCCCTGGACCTGTTCGACGCCTTCGGCTCCATGGAGAAGACACTGCACGCCAATATGGGCGGGCACACCGGCGTCCCGCAGTTCGCAGGGGACGCCGCGGCCCAGTTCTTCACCCGGCACCTGAAGTGACGCCGGGCGGTCAGGCCACCGGCAGACGGTAGCCTTCTGCCGGCCGGATGCGGGACAGGTCCTGGCCCTCCTCAGCTCTCTGCACCACGGGTCCCTGCCACACCTTTGGCAGGGACCCGTGCTGTCCGGAACCATGAATGGCTCGACGACTGCAAGAGCTTCGAGTGCTGCCCGTGCTCGCGTACAGGCGCTGTCGGCTCGTGAGCACAGCCACTTGAGCACACCCCTTCGCGCGAAAACCCCATCAACGCCACTCCTTCGATCCGTGCGGGATGCTGGTGAGCGAGCAGCTCACCCGGCAACGTGCTGAGACCGCACCTATGCCGGCACCCGGGTGGACAGGCGGTGGTGATGATCCCGCACCGCGCGGCGGGTGCGGAGGAGACTGGGCTCCCACCGGACTGTCAGCGGATCCTCGCGGCCGTGCGGCAGGCCGCCAAACCGGTCACGGCCCGCCGGGTCGGCGAGATGACGGGGGTGGATGTCCGCGTGCGGGCCGAGCTGGAACCTCTGCGCGGAAAGCTGATCAGGCTGGTCGAACGCGGCTGGCTGCGGAAACTACCCCGCCCCTGCCGGCCTCCACGCCCCGACTGGCCGGGCTGCGGTTTGAGGAGCGCGGAATCGTGACCGAAATGCCGTTACCTGCTCTCGTACTCACACGGGTCAGCCCTGTTCACTTCCTCATCGTCCCACCAGATGACATTGACAAGCAGATCATCGACCGGGGGATACGAACGACTGCGCGACGGCTTCGACATCGCTCTGTGTCACCCGCTGGCTGCCGCCGCGCTGAAGGACGCCCCCGACGTGGTCGTCTACCACCCGCTGTCCGGCCGGGGCGACATGGCCGGCAAGCAGGACCTGCTGGAGCTGACCGCCGCCGGATACCCGGTCATTCCCACCATGGAGATTCCTCCCCTCCCGGCAGCTGGACTTTGGCCACATGCCCGCGCTCCCAAGATCGTCTCTGAGGCTGCCGTGATCAGCGCAGCGGCCCGTATATGAGGAGGCGGGCGCGGCGACGGTGTGCGGCCGGGTGCGGGAGCCCAGGCGGTCCGCGCGGCCCACCGCGTGGACCCTGGCGGCCAGCGCGCCGGAGGCGAGGCGGGCCCGCTCGTACGGCGAGGCAGTCCGTTTGCGGGTCGGCGGGCGCAGCACGGCCTGGTCCTCGGTGTCGCGTGGGTAGAGGGCGCGCAGGTGGGCGGTCATCATCCGGCGTCCGGCCGGGCGGGTGAAGTCGTCGACGGCCGCATGCACGATCTGTCCGTCCAGTCGCCGAAGCCCGACGCCACCCCGCCCACGCCCTGCGCGGCCGACACCACCAGCCCGGTCTGCGGGTGGTGGCGCTCGAACGCGCCGCGCATCACGTACACCGCGGCGACGGTGTCGACGGCGGCCGGGGCGACCTCGACGGCCGGTCGCACTCGCGCCCACACTGCCGCGGCCGCCGCTCGCGCTCGCTGTTCGAGCCGGTAGAGGGTGCAGGCGCCGAACGCCGGATCGCTGACCGCCGCCAGCTGTCGCGCGGCTCGGACAGTGACCGAGGCAGCTTGCGCTTGGGCGGGCGCGTCCGGTCGGCGGCAGCCTGCTGATCCAGCCCGGCGGGTGCCCCTGCACCTCTTGGTACGTGGCCACGACGGCGGGCCGCGCGTCCTCGATCTGCTGACGGCGAGTCGACTGCCAGCCGATGAGCCGCTGGTCAGATCCCAGCGATCTCCATGACCGGCCTTCTGCCGGACGTCACCTCGCGCGGCTCCCACGCCCACCCGAGCCGGGCGGACACCTCCTTCATGAAGCGCACATGTTCACCCCTCTGCCGGGCTGTGGTGGTGACCCGACGAAGCAGACGGCAGCGTGGTCGCATGCCCCTGCTCCACGCCGGCAGCGCGCGACAGCCGCGGCCATCCGCTGGCACCAAGCCGCACTCAGCCGGTGGGTGGCTCTGGCTCGTGCCGGTCGCTGCGGCCTTCCTGCTCGCGCAGTTGGCGCTTGTAGGACCCGGGACGGGGCTGACGTGGGACGAGATCGTGCATGTCAGCCAGGTCGACCCGCGCCGTCCTGCTGCCTTCTTCAGCCCGGCGCGCGCCAGGGGTGTCACGTTCCTCGCGGCTCCTGTCGTCGCGGTCACCTCCTCTACCGTGGTCTTGCGCGTGTGGCTGGCGCTGCTGTCCGGATGCGGTCTGCTGCTGGCGCTCGCGACATGGCGGCTGATGGTGCCACCACCAGTGCTGGCCACGGCGGGAGCACTGTGGTGCGCGCTGTGGGTGACGCTCCTCTACGGCTCCCAGGCGACTCCCAATCTGTGGGTGGCGCTGGCCGCACTGACCGCCACTGGCTGGGCACTGCGCGCGGCGCTCGACCCCGGCGACAAGCGGGCCGTCCTCGGCCTGACCACGGCGGTGGCATTCGTGGCGCTGATGCGGCCGATGGACGCGCTGTGGCTGGTGCTGCCCCTTGAGGCGCTGGTGCTCCACAGAGCGTGGCGCGCGCAACCGGATGCCGCCAAGTGGCAGCGGGTGCTGGCCCCGACTCGGCCGTGGCGGCACGTCCTCGCGGCACCCGTGGCCGGGCTGGCGGTCGGTTGCCTCCCGTGGATCGCCGAAGCTTACGCTCGCTACGGAGGTCTCCGGACCAGGCTGCGCCGGGCCAGCGAGATCCAGGGCAGCCTTGGATGGCACTGGGCCGTGGACGACCACCTGCGGGCCCTGTCCGGCCGCGTGTTGTGCCGCCCGTGCGACGTACCGTGGCCGCACCCGTCCGTGATGGCGTGGTGGCTCGCACTGCCGATACTCGTCATCGGCGGGCTCTACGCGGCCCGGCGCGCCGGCCGGAGTGCCGGCTCGATGACGGCGGCCGCGACCGGAGTGTGCCTGGCAGCGCCTTACTTGTTCACGGTCGACTACGCAGCCCCACGCTTTCTGCTGCCCGCTTACGCCTTGCTTTCCCTGCCCGTGGCCGAGCTCCTGGCCTGGACCGCTACACGCGGCGCACCAGTACGCACGGTGCTCTGCCTGTGCCTGGTCGGCCACCTGATCACGCAGTACCACGTGCTCGATACCGTCACCGGCCAGAGCAACGCTGTTCACGCCACCGAACTTCGCATGGCGGCGGTGCTGCGCCGCGCCGGCGTGCGGCCGCCGTGCGTGATCTCCGGCCAGCGGGCGATTCCCCTCGCCCAACTGACCGGGTGCGCCTCCCGCCAGGTGGACAGTGACGAGGCGAGCAGCACCTGGCAGGACCTGAGGGACACCGCTTCGTTCCAGCCGGTAGCCGTGCTCGTCGCCGTCGAGCAGCCACCGCCCCCAAAGATCCGCGACTGGCAGGTGGTACAGCTGCCCTCGTACGACGTGCGGCCGCAGCACGGCGCTCAGCACCTGCGGGCCCATATCTCGGGGACCGATCACCACGCCGCCCCTCGACGACCCAACGCCGTGCAATGACCTTGGATCCCTTGACCGACGCTGTGGTCACGTCCGACGGTCTCGCGCCCGCCCAGAGGCGACGGACGAGGGCACGGTCGTCAGGCCCGAGACATGTAGTGCGTCCAGGATCCGTACCGTAGGCCCACAGTCACCGCATCGACGAGGGCTGTGTCCGCGACGGCGGCCTCTGAGGCAGCAACCGACGCCTGAGGCAGCAACCGACCTCCAAGAGCCGGAGGCCGGCGGGGAATGGCCAGTGTCGCGCGACGAGGGCCGAAGAAGGCCAGTGGCCAGGTGCACACCGGTCGGGGACGTCGTTCAACGCCGGAAGGCGTGACACGGTCACCGGGGCCGTGCCTCAGCCCCTCGAAGGGCCCCAGCAGGGCGGGCTCCGGCCGGTCGTCGCACAAGGCAAAGGCCGCCCGCGCGCGGCGCCCTTCCTCGGACGACCCGTCACCTGCCGGGTACACCACCAGAGTTGTCGGTGTGGGCGGAACCCAAAGCGCGACTACGGGCATCTCCGCGTCTCCGTCACGTCCCGAGTATTGACGCCCGATGAGACAGTTCAATAGTTTGAGTATCTTCGACTCACAGGGGGTGCCCCATGGCGTCCAGTACCGCCGGCACCACCACGATCCGCCAGGGGAAGGGGCGTACGCGCTGGAGGCGCTGCGCCGCCGGCGCCGACGACCGCGCGATCGAACCGAAGGGCACCCGGGCCGTCCAGGCCAGGAGCGCCGTCGCCCGCGATCCGCGCGGTACCGCATAGCCGCGTCAGCCGGCTCACCGGCGGCGTCGCCACCCCGACCCGCACCTCAGCACTCCGCCGATCCGTCCGGGCACCGGCACCGGGCCCGTCCGCCTCGGAGGTGACCACGGACCACGGCGGAGGCCGGCCAGGTGCTGGCCGACGCGGAGACCGTCCGCTTCTCCGATCTGGCCACGTGCACCGCGAGTTGGTGGCCGCGACTCCGGCAGGAGGGATCACCCATGGGCCGCTTCAGCCGGCTGCGCCGCATCCAGCAGATGGATCCGCAGCGGGACTTCGAGCAGATCTACCGGTGGATCATCCACTACGAGTTCCCCCGCGACTATCTCCACGGGACGTCGATCGCCTTCCTGCGCGATTACGGCGTCCCGCGCATCTCCCGGCTCCTGGACCGCACCCAGGAGTTCGAACGTGCCGGTCAGAAGCGGTACGACGACACGGTGCTGATCACGTACGAGATGGTCCGCGCGGGGATGGACTCGGAGCACGGCCGGGCAGCCGCCCGCCACCTGAACCGCATCCACGGCCGTTACCGGATCCCCAACGAGGACTTCCTCTACGTCCTGGCCACCACGGTGGTGGGGCCGAAGCGGTGGATAGACCGGTTCGGCTGGCGTCGCCTGTCCGAGCAGGAGACCGAGAGTCTGGCGCTGGTGGGCCGGCGGATGGGCGAGATGATGGGCATCTCCGGCGTGCCCGGCACCTACGCCGCCTTCGAGCGACTCCACGACGACTACGAGCGGGAGATGTTCGCCTACGACCCCGCCAACCGCAGGGTCGCCGCGGCCACCTTGCGGATCCTGGCCTCCTGGTACCCGGCCCCGGTACGGCGGTTGGCGTCCCGCGTCTCGCTCGCCGTCCTCGACGAACCGCTGCTGAAGTCGCTCGGCTTCCGCCCGGAACCGCGCTGGTTGCGGATCGCCGTCCACCGCGCCTTGCGCACCCGGGCCGCGCTGATCCGCCTGCTGCCCGGACGGCCCGAGCGGTTCCCGCGCAAGCCCAAGACGCGCACCTACCCCTTCGGCTGGACCCTGGACGACCTGGGCCCGCACTGGGCGCATTCCCGTCCGCCGGTCCCGCTCCAGGACGAGACGCCGCCGGAACAGGCTTCCGTTCCACAGCAGTCGTCCGCCCCCCGTGTCCCCCGCCAGGAGTCTCCATGACCGACACCACCCCGGCCGTCGCACCACGCGCCCCGGCCTTCACCACGTACTCCCCCGCGACCGGCGAAGCGATCGCCGAGCACCCGGTGAACGGGCCGGAAGAGATCTCCCGCGCCGTGACCGGGGCCCGAAGCGCCCAGGCCGGCTGGGCGGCGCTGCCCGCGTCCCGGCGGCGTGATCACCTGCTGCGCTGGAAGAAGGCCCTCGCCACCGACCTGGACGCCGTGGCCCGCACCATCGCCGAGGAGACCGGAAAGCCGGCCGGCGACGCGGCGCTGGAGGTCGTGCTCACGCTGGAGCACCTGGCATGGGCCGCCCGCAACGCGCAGCGCGTGCTGCGCCGGAGAAAGGCGGGAACCGGACTGTTCACCGTCCACCAGCGGGCCTCACTGGTGCACCGGCCGCTGGGTGTGGTCGGCGTGATCGGTCCCTGGAACTACCCCCTGTACACGCCGATGGGCTCCATCGGTTACGCGCTGGCGGCGGGGAACGCCGTGGTCTTCAAGCCGTCCGAGCTGACCCCGGGCACCGGGGTCCTGCTGGCCGACCTCTTCGACGCCGCCGTGCCCGAGCATGCCGGGCTGCTCACCACCGTCACCGGCGCGGCGTCCACCGGGGACGCCCTGGCCCGGTCCGGGGTCGACAAGCTGGCGTTCACCGGTTCCCCGGGTACGGCCCGCAAGGTGATGGCGGTGTGCGCCCAGACGCTGACGCCGTTCCTCGCCGAGTGCGGCGGGAAGGACGCGGTGATCGTCACCGCGGACGCGGACCTGTCCGCGGCGGCCGACGCGATCGTGTGGGGCGCGCTGAGCAACGCGGGGCAGACCTGTGCGGGGGTGGAGCGTGTCTACGCGGTGCGTGAGATCCATGCGGAGCTGTGCGAACAAGTCGTCGAGCGGGCCGCGGCGCTGCGCCCGGGGGCCGGGGCGGACGCCTCCTACGGCCCGATGACGCTGCCGGGCCAGGTCGCGGTCGTCGAGCGGCATGTGACCGGTGCCCTCTCGGCGGGTGCGCGGGCCCTGCTGGGCGGGCCCGAGTCGGTGCGCGCGCCGTATGTCGCGCCCGTCGTGCTGAGCGGCGTTCCGGAGGACGCGGCGGCGATGACGGAGGAGACTTTCGGGCCGGTCGTGGCGATCAACCCGGTGGCCGACGTGGACGAGGCGGTGGAGCGGGCCAACGCCTCGCGGTACGCCCTGGGGGCCGCGGTGTTCTGCCGCAGCGGGCGTGCCGGTGCGGCGATCGCGGCGCGGCTTCGCGCGGGGGCGGTGTCGGTGAACTCGGTGCTGGGCTTCGCGGCGGTGCCGGCGCTGCCGTTCGGCGGTTCGCGGGACTCCGGCTTCGGGCGGATCCACGGTGCGGAGGGGCTGCGTGCCTTCACCTCCGTGCAGTCGACGACGGTGCAGCGGTTCACCCCGCCGATCGCGCTGGCCTCCTTCGATGTTCCGGCCGCCACGCGGGAGCGTGCGGTGCGGCTGGCCCGGGCGCTGCACCGGCGTCGCTGAACGGCCGGGTGACGCCCCGTCGGCCCGGCCGGTCGCGCGAGGGCCGGGCCGGTCAGGCATCCAGCAGCGGGGCCAGGTAGCGGCGGGCGAAGGCCCGGGCCTGGTCCTCGTCGTCCATCTCGATGCAGCTGGCGGGGTTGAGCAGGAAGGACACGGCGACCCGCACCATCAGCTCGGCGACCGGACGCGGGTCCTCGTCGGGGCGGCCCTCGGCCTGCTGGGCCCGGCGCAGATGGCCCGTCAGGTAGGCGACGGTGGCGGAGAGCGAGAAGCCGCCCTGCACCGTCAGATAGGGCAGCACGACCTCGGGTTCGAGGCGCAGCAGGCCGCCGAAGAGCGGATGGGCGCGGGTGTGGCGCAGGGCGACCACGAAGCCCTCGACGACCCGTTCCCGCATGGTCGGCAGCGCCGCCACGGCCGAGTCCAGCCGCTGGAAGAACCGGCTCAGCTCGCGCAGCAGGGTGGCCTCGACCAGCTTGTCCTTGGTCTGGAAGCGCCGGAAGACGGTCACGCGGGAGACTCCGGCGCGCTTGGCGACGTCGTCCACGGAGGAGCGGCGCAGGCCCAGGAGAGTGAACTGCTCCAGTGCGGCGTCGAGGATCCGCCGCGCCGTGGGGTCCTCCGTCTCCGGCTGGGCGATGGCCCGGGCGAGCCCCGCGTCGTTCGTGTCAGTTCTCATGGTGCTCACGATACCGGCGAACATCTCCCCATGAGACGCTGAGACGCCTATCATATCTTCGTAACGCGACTCGAACCCCGGAGGACCTGATGGGCAGTCGCCTCACCGAAGAACAGGCCGATTTCGTCGCGGCCGTCCGCGATTTCACCAAGCGGGAGTGCGGCACCCGGGAGCAGCGGGGCGCGCTGACCGCGGACGGCCGCGAGGCCCACCACCCCGGGCTGTACGGCAGGCTCGCCGACCTGGGCTGGCTCGGGGTGTGCCTGCCCGAGGAGCACGGAGGCTCCGGCGGCGGGCTGGCCGACGCCTGCCTCTTCCTGGAGGAGACCTCGTACGGGATGGTCCCGGCGGGGGGTTTCATCACCACCGTCATCGCCGCGAAGGCGTACGAGAAGTTCGGCACCGGGCAGCAGCGGCGGGAGGTGCTGTCCGGCGCCGTGCGCGGTGACGTGCTGGCCATCGCCATGTCGGAGCCGGGGGCCGGGTCGGACGTCGGCGCGCTGCGCTGCCGCGCCCGGCAGCAGGCGGACGGTACGTGGGTGATCGACGGCCAGAAGACCTGGATCTCCAACGCGCACTGCGCGAGGAGCATTCTGCTGGTGGCCCGCACCGGCGAGGACAAGCACGGCGGTCTGACCATGTTCCACCTGCCCGCCGGCGCCCCGGGCGTGGAGGTACGGGGCATCGAGACCATGGGCGGCCGGGAGGTCAACGACGTCTTCCTCACCGGGGTGCGGCTGCCCGCGGACGCCGTCGTCGGCCAGGTGGACGACGGCTGGCGGCAGTTGATGGCCGGCCTGAACTACGAGCGGCTCTTCCTGGCCGCGAACATGCTGGGCCTGGCACGCCGCGCCTTCGACGACACGGTCGGCTACGTCCGTGAACGCGAGCAGTTCGGGCGGCCCGTCGGCTCCTTCCAGGCGCTGCGGCACCGGATCGCCGACCTCGCCACCGAGATCGAGTGCGCCCGGCTGCTGGTGCGCGAGGTGGCTCTGGACTGCGACGCGCAGCCGGACAAGCTGTTCCCGCGCGAGGCGTCCATGGCCAAACTGAAGGCCACCGAGATCGCCAAGCGGGCCGCCCTGGAGGGCATGCAGATGATGGGCGGCTACGGCTACACCACGGAGTTCGACATGGAGCGCCACCTGCGGGCCGCGGTCGTCTCCACGGTCTACGGCGGGACCAGCGAGATCCAGCGGGACGTCATCGGCAAGACCTACGGCCTCTGAGACGGCCCGCAGGTGACAGGGCGGCCGCCCGCCCCGGGTCGGGGGCGAGCCGCCGCCCTGTCACATCGGCGCGGAAGGGGACGTCCGGCTCAGCCCTGGTAGAGCCCTGACAGCGAGTCGGCGTACTTGTCCCGGATGACCCGGCGCCGCATCTTCAGGGACGGCGTCAGCTCGCCGGTCGCAGGCCCCCACTCCTCGGCCAGCAGCTCGTACCGCTTGACCTGTTCGGTGCGGTTGAGCCGGGTGTTGGCGGCGGCCACCGCGCGGTCCACCTCCGCCCGGACGGCGGGGTGTTGCGCCAGCCCGGCCAGTCCTCCCGCCGCCTCGACGCCGCTGGCCGCGGCCCAGGCGGGGGCGGTCTCCGCGTCGAGCACCAGCAGGGCGACCAGGTAGGAGCGGTTGTCGCCGTGCACCATCGCCTGGCCGATCAGCGGGTGTTCCTTGAGCGCGTTCTCCACCAGGGCCGGCGAGACGTTCTTGCCGGTGGAGGTGATGATCATCTCCTTCTTCCGGTCGGTGAGCCAGAGGTAGCCGTCCTCGTCGATCCGGCCGATGTCGCCGGTGGCCAGCCAGCCGTCGGCGTCCAGGGCGGACCGTACCGAGCCGTCCGGCTGGAGGTAGCCGGAGAAGACGGACGAGCCCCGCACCAGGATCTCGCCGTCCTCGGCGATACGGACCTCCACGGACTCCACCGGGCGCCCTACCGAGCCGAGCCGGAAGCCGGTCTTCGGGCTGTTGCTGGTGGCGACGCCGGTGGTCTCGGTCAGCCCCCAGGCGTCCATGATGACGATGCCGAAACCGGCCCAGAACCGCACCACGTCGAGCGGCATCGGCGCCGACGCGCTGGCCGCCCAGGTCACGCGGTCCAGGCCGCCCGCGGCCAGCATGGGCCGCAGCACGTCCTCGCGGACGCGGGCGTAACGCTCCTCCAGCTCGGCGGGCGGCGTCTCACCCCGCTCGCGGTACCCGACGTGCTCGCGGCCGGCCTCGAACGCCCGGTCGATGACCGCCCGCTGCTCGGCCGGCATCAGCGAGAGCACGGCCCGCACGGCGGCGGACAGCTTCTCCCAGATCCTCGGCACGCCGAACAACTGCGCGGGGCGCACCTTGCGCACCACCTCGCCGACGCGCGTCGGGTCGGCGCAGAGATGGACGTGCGAGGCCCGGTGACAGGGCAGGTAGATGCCCAGCATCCGCTCGGCGATGTGGGCGAAGGGCAGGTAACAGATGTGCTCGACGTGCGGGGGCAGCTCCACCACGGCGTCCAGCGCCAGGGCGTTGGCCATCACCTGGCGGTGGGTGAGGACGACGCCCTTGGGCTCGCCGGTGGTTCCGGAGGTGTAGACGACGGTCAGCGGGTCCTCGGGGCGGGCGGCGTCCAGTTCCTCGGCGAACCGCTCCGGCACCGGCTCGCGGAGCAGGGCGGCGTACGGGAAGTGGCCGCCCTCCTCCCCCGCCCCGGCCACCACCAGCCGCTCCAGCGGCGTGCCGGCGTCGGCCAGCAGCGGCTCCCACACGGCGACCTGCGCCGCACCTTCCACGACGGCGAGGCGGGCCCGGCAGTTGCGGGCGATGTGGGTGATCTGCTCGGGGGCCGCGGTGCCGTAGACACTCACCGGGACCGCGCCGAGGCGGACCAGCGCCAGGTCGGACAGCCAGTGCTCGGGCCGGTTGGGCATCATCAGCAGGACGTGGTCGCCGCGGCCGACGCCGAGGGCCCGGTAGCCGGCGGCGAGGCCCCGGGTGTGCTCGTGGATTTCCGCCCAGCCGAACGTCGTCCAGTCGCCGTCCGGGTCCGCCGACTGCCAGGAGAGGCCGGGGAGTCGGGGATACTCGCGTGCGTTGCGGGCCAGCATCTGCGGCAGGGTCCGGTCGGCCGGATCGTCGGGCAGGTCGCGCGTGGTGCGGGGTGCCGATGTCATCGGGGCCTCCTTGCGGGTCGGAAGGGAACGTCTGGGGAGACCGGGGCGGGGAAGCCCCTGCGGGCGTGCCCTGTGGCGCCGCGGCAGAGGTGGGAGGGCCGGCCGTGGGTCCTGGCCGGGGGTGGACGGCCCTGCCACGGGAACCGGTCGATGCTCGAAAGCGCGGACTCGGGCCGGGGGCGGCGCGGGCTCCCGCAGCGGGTCAGGAATCGGTGAAGGTCTCACCCCGCTCGGCCTTGCGCAGCAGCAGCTCGGGCGGGGCGAAGCGCTCGCCGTGCTTCCCGGCCAGCTCCCGGGCGCGGGCCACGAACCCGGGCAGCCCGGTAGCGCCCCCGGCGCCGCCGTCATAGCCGTTGATGTACTGCAGCACGCCGCCCGTCCACGGCGGGAAGCCGATACCGAGGAGCGAGCCGATGTTGGCGTCCGCCACCGAGACCAGTACGCCCTCCTCCAGGCAGCGCACCGAGTCCAGCGCTTCGACGAAGAGCATCCGCTCCATCAGCTCGGTCAGGTCGGCGGGCTGCTTCGCGGGATCCGTGAAGTGCTCGCGCAGACCCGGCCAGAGCCCTGCGCGCCTGCCGTCCACGTAGTCGTAGAAGCCCGCGCCGCCGGACCGGCCGGGACGGCCGAACTCGTCGATCATGCGGTCCACCACAGCGTCCGCGGGGTGCGGCTCCCAGCCGCGGCCCGACGCCTCGGCCGCGCGGCGGGTCTCCTCGCGGATCTTGCGCGGGAGGGTGAGGGTCAGCTCGTCCATTAGGCCGAGGACCTTGGCCGGGTAGCCGGCCTGGGCGGCGGCCTGCTCGACGGAGGCCGGGTCGATGCCCTCGCCGACCAGGGCGACGCCCTCGTCGAGGAAGCGGCCGATGACCCGGGAGGTGAAGAAGCCGCGCGAGTCGTTGACCACGATCGGTGTCTTGCGGATCTGCCGCACCAGGTCGAAGGCGCGCGCCAGCGCCTCGTCCCCCGTCTTCTCGCCCTTGACGATCTCCACCAGCGGCATCTTGTCGACCGGCGAGAAGAAGTGCAGGCCGATGAAGTCCCGTGGCCGCTCCACCCCCTTGGCGAGGACGGTGACGGGCAGGGTGGAGGTGTTCGAGCACAGCAGCGTGTCCGGGGAGACGACTTCCTGTATCTCCTGGAACACCTGGTGCTTGACGTCGGTGTCCTCGAAGACGGCCTCCATCACCACGTCGCAGCCGGCCAGGTCCTGGACGTCGGCGGTCGCGGTGATGCGGGCCAGCAGGGCGTCCGCCGTCTCCCGCGTCGAACGGCCGCGTGAGACGGCCTCGGCGCACAGCTTCTCGGAGTACGCCCTGCCCCGCGCCGCCGCCTGGGCGGACACGTCCTTCAGTACGACGTCGATGCCCGCCGCGGCGCAGGAGTGGGCGATACCGGCGCCCATCATGCCGGCGCCGACCACGCCCACTCTGGTCACCTCGCGCGGCTCGACGCCCTTGGGGCGGCCGGCGCCGGAGTTGACCGCCTGGAGGTCGAAGAAGAACGCCTGGATCATGTTCTTGGTGATCTGCCCGGTGACCAGTTCCGTCAGGTAACGGGCTTCCACCACGAAGGCCGTGTCCACGTCGACCTGGGAACTCTCCACGGCCGCCGCGAGGATGTTGCGCGGGGCCGGGTGGGGGGCGCCACCTGTCTTCTTCTTCAACAGCGCGGTCAAGGCGGGGAGTTGCGCGGCCAGCTCCGGGGTCGAGGGGGTGCCGCCGGGGACGCGGTACCCGGCGGCGTCCCAGGGCTGCGCGGACTGCGGGTGGGCGTCGACGAACGCCCGTGCACGGGCGAGGAGTTCATCCGGGCCGGCGGCGATCTCGTCGACCAGACCGGCCTCCAGGGCACGTGCCGGTCCGTACTGGGTGCCCTCCAGCAGGACCTTCCGCAGGGCGTCCGCGACGCCGAACATGCGGACCGTGCGGGTCACTCCGCCGCCGCCGGGCAGCAGGCCCAGGGTGACTTCGGGAAGCCCGACGCGGGCGGCCGGGCTGTCCAGCACCACGCGGTGGTGACAGGCCAGGGCGATCTCGTAACCGCCGCCCAGCGCGGCGCCGTTGATCGCGGCGACGACCGGCTTGCCCAGCGTCTCAAGGACCCGCAGCGAGCGCTTGACACGCATCCCCGCCTCGAAGGAGGCACCGGCGGTCTCGGGAGTGACGGAGATCAGGTCGCGCAGGTCGCCGCCGGCGAAGAAGCTCTTCTTGGCGGAGGTGACGATGACGCCCCGAACGGTGTCGCGGCGTTCCGCCAGCCGCGCCGCGACGGCCTCCAGCGAGTCGATGAACGCGGCGTTCATGGTGTTGGCGGACTGGTCCGGGTCGTCGAGGACCAGGGTGACGACGTCGTCGGACTCTTCCCAGCGGATGGTGGAAGGTCGCGCGGTGGTGTCCATGGCTGTCGTGGTCTCCCGTGAAGGTGAACGGCTGCGGAGAGGAACGGGACGGAACGGTCAGAGGCGTTCGACGACGGTGGCGATGCCCATGCCGCCGCCGACGCACAGGGTGGCGAGCCCGTACCGCAGGCCGCGGCGCTCCAGTTCGTCCACGAGGGTGCCGAGGATCATCGCGCCGGTGGCGCCGAGGGGGTGCCCCAGGGCGATGGCGCCGCCGTTGACGTTGACCTTGTCCAGGGTCAGCCCCATGTCCTTGACGTAGCGCAGGACTACGGCGGCGAACGCCTCGTTGATCTCCACGAGGTCGATGTCGCCCACGGTCAGTTGGGCCTTGGCGAGCGCCTTGCGGGAGGCGGGCGCGGGCCCGGTCAGCATGATGGTGGGCTCGGCCCCGGACACGGCGGCGGAGACGATCCGGGCACGCGGGGTCAGGCCGTGACGCTCGCCGGCCTCCTCGCTGCCGATGGCGACCAGCGCGGCGCCGTCGACGATGCCGGAGGAGTTGCCGGCGTGGTGGACGTGGTCGATCGTCTCCACCCAGTGGTACTTCTGCAGCGCCACCGCGTCGAAGCCGGCCTCGCCGATCCGGGCGAAGGAGGGCTTGAGGGCGGCCAGGCTCTCGGCGGTGGTGCCGGGCCGGATGTGCTCGTCCCGCTCCAGGACCGGCAGCCCGTTGCGGTCCCGCACGGGAACGACGGAGCGGTCGAAGCGCCCGTCCTTCCAGGCAACGACGGCCCGCTCCTGAGAGAGCGCCGCGTAGGAGTCCACGTCGTGCCGGGAGAAGCCCTCCAACGTGGCGATCAGGTCGGCGCCGATGCCCTGCGGGACGAATCCGGTGGCGTGACTGGTGGCCGGGTCCAGCGCCCAGGCGCCGCCGTCACTGCCCATCGGCACCCGTGACATGGACTCCACGCCGCCCGCCAGGACCAGGTCCTCCCAGCCCGAACGGACCTTCGTCGCCGCCATGTTGACTGCTTCGAGGCCGGACGCGCAGAAGCGGTTCTCCTGCACGCCGGCCACTGTCTCCGGCAGACCCGCGAGGAGGGCGGCGGTGCGGGCGATGTCCGCGCCCTGGTCGCCGAGCGGACTGACCACACCGAGCACGATGTCGTCGATCGCCGCCGGGTCGAGGTCCGGGAAGCGGCGGAGGGTCTCGTGGATCAGGCCGACGACCAGGTCGACCGGCTTGGTGCCGTGCAGGGCCCCGTCCGCCTTGCCGCGACCGCGCGGGGTGCGGATCGCGTCGTACACGTACGCTTCGGTGCTCTCGGTGCTCACCTTGGGTGCCTTCCATGTCGGGTCCGAAGGACGCCTCGAACGCACCACGGGTGCCGTCGAGGGGAGTCGGGCGGAGGTCAACCGAGCAGCGAACGGCCGATGATCTCCTTCATGATTTCGGTGGTGCCGCCGTAGATGGTCTGGATACGGCTGTCGAGGAACGCCCGGGCCACTCGGTACTCGCTCATGTAGCCGTAGCCGCCGTGGAGTTGCAGGCAGCGGTCGACGATCCGCTGCTGGCGTTCGGTGGCCCACCACTTGGCCATCGAGGCGTGCACGGCGTCGAGCCGGCCCTGGCTGTGCTCGGTGACGCAGCGGTCCAGGAAGGTCCGGGTGACGGCGGTCTCGGTGGCCATCTCGGCGATCTCGAAGCGGATGTGCTGGAGCTTGGCCAGTGGTCGGCCGAACGCCTCGCGCTCCTTCACGTACCGCGTGGTGACGTCCAGGATCTCCTCGGCCGCGGCGGCGGCGCCGACCGCGATGGCCAGCCGCTCCTGGGCGAGGTTGCCGATGAGGTAGGTGAAGGCCTTGTTCTCCTCGCCCAGCAGGTTCTCCTTGGGGACGCGCACGTCGTCGAAGAACAACTCGGCGGTGTCCTGGGCCTTCTGGCCGATCTTGTCGAGGTTGCGGCCGCGTCCGAAGCCCGCCGTACCGCGCTCGACGACGAGCAGGCTCTGCCCGCCGCTGCCGCCCTCGGGGGTGGTGCGGGCGACCACGACGACGAGGTCGGCGAGGATGCCGTTGGAGATGAAGGTCTTCGTGCCGTTGAGCAGGTAGTGGTCGCCCTGGTCGGTGGCGGTGGTGCGGATGCCCTGCAGGTCGGAGCCTGCGCCGGGTTCCGTCATGGCGATGGCGGTGACGAGGTCGCCGGAGACGAAGCCGGGCAGCCAGCGGCGTTTCTGCTCCTCGTCGGCGTACCGGGTCAGGTAGGGGCCGACGATGTCGTTGTGCAAGCTCAGGGCCAGTCCGGAGGCTCCGGCGCGGGCGAACTCCTCGATGAGGACGGCGCTGTAACGGAAGTCGCCGGTCCCGCCGCCGCCGTACTCCTCGCCGACGGCCATGCCCAGCAGGCCCTGGCGGCCCGCCGAGCGCCACACCTCCCGGTCGACGACGCCGTCCTTCTCCCAGCGTTCGTGGTGCGGGGACACCTCCTTGGCGAGGAAGGTGCGCACCGTCTCACGGAAGGCCTCGTGGTCGGGGCCGTACAGGTCTCGTGCCAGGGTCACAGCCAGCTCCTGACGTGCTCGATCAGCCGGGTGGGATCGGGACCGACGGGGGTGACGTTGAGCATGGTCACGCCCGCCTCACGGAAGACCTCGACGCGGTCGCGGACATGGCCCTCGGGGCCGGCCAGGCACAGGTGCTCCAGCAGTTCGGCCGGTACGGCGGCCTCCGCGTCCTTCTTGCGGCCCGCGAGGTAGTGCTCCTGGATGGCGGCCGCGGCGGACTCGTAGCCGTAGGAGCAGATCAGGTCGTGGTAGAAGTTGCGGCCGGGCGCGCCCATGCCGCCGACGTAGAGGGCGACGGTGGGGCGCATCAGGTCACGGACGGCCTCGGCGTCGTCGCCGATGGCCAGCAGGCCGCCGGCGACGACCGAGAGCGGGCCGAGCGCGGGGTCGCGCGCGGCGGTGCCCTCGGCCAGGGACCGGCCCCAGACCTCGGCGGCGTGCTCGGGGACGTAGAGGAACGGCAGCCATCCGTCCGCGATCTCGGCGGTCATCCGGACATTGGCCGGGCCCAGCGCCGCGACATAGACGGGGATGGTGTCGCGGACCGGGTGGTTCAGCAGCTTCAGCGGCTTGCCGAGGGTGCCTCCCTTCTCGGGCGGCAGGGGCAGGTCGGTGATGCCGTGGTGCTCGATCACCTCGCGCCGCCAGATCCGCCGGGACAGCTCGATCACCTCGCGGGTGCGGCCCAGCGGGCGGTCGTAGCGGCGGCCGTGCCAGCCCTCGACGACCTGGGGTCCAGAGGCGCCGACGCCGAGGAGGGCGCGGCCGCCGGTGAGGGCGTCGAGTCCGGCCGCGGTCTGGGCGATCAGCGCGGGGGTGCGCGAGTAGACGTTGAGGATGGCCGGGCCGATCCGCATCCGCTCGGTCCTCGCGGCGAGGTATCCCATGATCGTCGGGGAGTCGAAGCCGTACGCCTCGGCCACCCAGACGGCGTCGAGGCCGGCGGACTCCAGGGCCGCTGCCCGGTCCGCGGCGGCGCGCGGGTCGCCGGCGTAGGCCAGGGGTGAGGACAGTTCCATCAGCGGTGGTCCTTCAGCAGTTCGGGCACGTCCCAGTCGCGGGCCACGTCTGGGGTGTGCGCGCCGGGGACGGCCGGGGGGAGCCGGAGGGTGCCGGGGGTGTCGGAGAAGCGGGGGGCGGGGGCGGGCTGGGTGATGCCGTACGCCTCGGTGTAGGTGCCGCGTCCCTTCAGGTGCCGGTGGCCGGCCGCCTCGCGCAGCGAGAGCACGGGTGCGACACAGGCGTCGGTGCCTTCGAAGACGGCCGTCCACTCCTCGCGGGTGGCGCTCTTGAACCGGCTGGTGAACACGGCCCGCAGGTCGGACCAGTTGCGCGGCTCGGCGCGGTCCGGCAGGTCCTCGCCGTCCAGGCCCAGCAGGGCGACGAACACCGCGTAGAACTGAGGTTCCAGGGCGCCGACCGCCATCCAGCCGCCGTCGGCGGTCTCGTAGACGCCGTAGTGGGGGCAGCCGCCGTCGAGCAGGTTGCGGCCGCGGGCCTCCTGCCAGGTGCCCTCGGCGAGCATCCCCCAGAACATGGCGGTGAGGTGTGCGGTGCCGTCCACGATGGCGGCGTCCACCACCTGGCCGCGGCCGGTGGCGCGGGCGGTGAGCAGCGCGGCGAGGACGCCGGTGGTCAGGTAGAGGGAGCCGCCCGCGTAGTCGCCGAGCAGGTTGGCGGGGAAGACGGGTGGCCCGTCCGGTGCGCCGATCATGGACAGGGCGCCGGAGGTGGCGATGTAGCCGATGTCGTGTCCGGCCTGGGACGCGAGGGGGCCTCGCTGGCCCCAGCCGGTCATCCGGCCGTACACCAGCGCGGGGTTGACGGCCGTGCACTCCCCCGGACCGACCCCGAGCCGCTCCGCGACACCGGGCCGGTATCCCTCCACCAGGATCTCGGCGCGCGCCGCCAACGCCCGTACCGTTCCCGGCCCTTCGGGCGTTTTGAGGTCGACCAGGACGGAGCGCTTGTTGCGGTTGGTCACGTCGTGGGCGGGGTCACCGCCGAGCGACGGGAGGCCGGGGCGGTCGACGCGCACCACGTCGGCGCCCAGGTCGGCGAGGAGCATCGCGGCGAACGGACCGGGACCGATGCCCGCCAGTTCGACCACGCGCACGCCGTCCAGCGGGCCCGCCACGTCACGGCCGGGAGGATCGGTGGAGTACCGGCTCATGGGTTCCTCTCTCGGCGCACGGCGGTCTCACCGCCGCCAACCGGGGACTTACTGAGCGTTCGCTAAGAACGTAGAAGTGGGACGCCGGACGGTCAACTCCCTGTGCGGCAGTAGTTTTTGTGGGATCCTGCCGGGGAAGTGACCTCAGACCGGACGCCGTATGCCGAGGTTTTCCTGAGCGGTCGCTAAGCGGCCGGAAGGAGGTGGTGCGGACTCACGGCCGTACGATGTCGCCGATCGCCGTCCGCCCGGAGGAGAGCCGTTGAACACCGAGCCGATCCAGGACACCACGCCACCGGCGCAGCACTGGCGCTCCTACGGACCGCTCGGCCTGCACCCGATCCTGATGCGCGCCATGGAAGCCTTCAACGAGCAGGGCTACCACGGCACTTCGGTCCGGGACATCGCCGGCCGGGTCGGCGTCACCGTGCCCGCGCTGTACTACCACTACGAGAACAAGCAGGCTCTGCTGGCCACGCTGCTGGAGACGTCCATCAAGGACGTCCTGGACCGCTGCCGGGCCGCGGCCGGTGAGGCCGGGGACGATCCGCTGGCGCGGTTCTGCGGCATGGTCGAGTCGATCGTGCTCTACATGGCCCACCGTCAGCAACTGGCCTTCCTGGACACCGAGATCCGCAGCCTCGAACCCCACAACCGGGCGCGCTACGTCGCCCTGCGCGACTACCTGGAGCACATGCTGCTGGACACGGTCGAGGCGGGCCGCGCCCAGGGCGTGTTCACCACCCCGATCCCGGCCGACGCGGTGCGTTCGGTGCTCGTCATGTGCCAGGGGGTCGCCAACTGGTTCCGCGAGGACGGTCCGCTCACCGCGGAGGAGGTCGCCGAACGCCATGTGCTGCTGAGCCTCGGCACCGTGGGCCACCCCGGCGCGGTCACCGGCAACCCTCCGCCCCCGTTCGCCCGGCGCTCCGCCCTGCGGCCTGCCTCCCCCGCGTGATGTTCCCCCTTCCCCCGTGCCAGCACCGACGAGAGGACACCCCACATGGACGTGCTCGAGGCCCGCGCCCGGTTCCAGGAGCTCCGGGAGAAGGACGGCCCGGTCAGCCCGTCGGAACTCGACGACATCTGGGCGGCGTTGGCCACCGTCCGCCCCGAGGACATCCTCGGTGAGTGGAAGGGCGGCGAGTTCCGCACCGGCCACCCCCTCAACGGCATGCTGGCGAAGGCCGGCTGGTACGGCAAGACGTTCACCGCCGTGCACGACGCCAAGCCGCTGATCTGCCGCAACGCCGCGGGCGAGCTGTACTCCAACCGCGAACTCGGCAAGGGCGAGGCCAGCCTGTGGACCGTCGAGTTCCGCGGTGAGACGACGGCCACCATGGTCTATGACGGCCAGCCGGTCCTCGACCACTTCAAGCGGGTGGACGAGACCACGCTGATGGGCATCATGAACGCCAAGGGGACCCCCGCGGAAGGCCCCTTCTACTACTTCTTCCTGGAACGCGCTCCCCGCACCCCGCGCGGGGGCCCGCGGGCCGGGGAGGACTCGTGAGGCGCGTCCGCGCCGCGGTCACCGAGGCGCCGGGCGCCCCGTTCACCGTCCGGGACGCGGACCTCGAGGACCCACGGCCGCGCGAGGTCCTGGTGCGGATGACCGCGGCCGGCGTCTGCCACACCGACCTGACGATGCGGGACACCTGGCCCCGGCAGCTCACCCCGATGGTCTTCGGCCACGAGGGCGCCGGCCGCATCGAGGCGGTGGGCGCGGAGGTGGCCGGCCTCGCACCGGGGGACCACGTCTGCCTCACCTTCGCCAGCTGCGGCGCCTGCGAGCAGTGCGCGGCGGACCACCCGGCCTACTGCCACGCCGCGCGGGCCCGGAACCTCTCCGGCGGACGCGAGGACGGCACCACCCCGCTCTCCGCCGACGGCACACCGCTGCACGCCGGCTTCTTCGGCCAGTCCAGCTTCGCCACGCACGCCGTCGTCCACGAACGCGGCGTGGTCAGGGTGCCGCCCGACCTGCCGGCCGCGGTCACCGCGCCGCTGGGCTGCGGCGGCCAGACGGGCGCGGGCACCGTGCTCAACCGACTGCGCCCCGAACCGGGTTCCTCGCTGGTCGTCCTGGGCGCGGGCGGGGTCGGTCTGAGCGCGCTGATGGCCGCGGTGGCCGTGGGCTGCGACCCGGTGGTGGCCGTCGACCCGGTCGCCTCCCGCCGCGCCCTGGCCACCGAACTCGGCGCGGGGGCGGCCCTCGCCCCCGGGGACGATCTGGTGGCGGCGCTGCGCGACCTCACCGGCGGCGGCGCGCACCACGTCGTCGAGACCACCGGCCGTCCGGAGATGGCCCGCCAAGCCGTCGCCGCGCTGCGCCCGCGCGGCGAACTCGTCCTCCTCGGCCTCGGCGGTGAGGTGACGTTCGACGTGATGGGCCTGCTCACCAAGGGCGTCCGCGTCCACGGGGTGATCGAGGGAGACTCCGACCCCGGCCGCTTCATCCCCGAGCTGATCGCCCTGCACAGGCGTGGCCTCTTCCCGCTCGACCGGCTGGTCACCACCTTCCCGTTCGAGGACATCGGCGCGGCCGTGGCCGCCATGCGGGACGGCAGCGTGGTCAAGCCGGTCCTCACCTTCACCTGACGGCCGCACCGACACCGAGAAGCGGCGGCCGCGGACGGCACCGGGGCGGGCCCGCGGCTTGCGCGCCCCACCGCGATCCCGGCGGCCGACTGCCACGCCGGCGGTCGGCGGTCGGCGGTCGGCGGTCGGCGGTCGGCGGTCGGCGGTCGGCGG
>NZ_JBSFTY010000114.1:0-23197 GCF_053591515.1 Streptomyces sp. NPDC003011 | reverse complement strand
GGCGTAGACGGCCACGCTCGCGATCCCGGCGTCCCGGCAGGCCCGGGCCACGCGGACAGCGATTTCGCCACGGTTGGCGATGAGCACCTTGCGCAACATGACGCGCATACCTCCAAAGACCGTGCGGTCGACATCCCGTGCGCCCACGGGGGCTTACGGGGGCGGGGTCAGGGTGGGGAGAGCAATCGGGGGCGGGAAGGGGAGGGGAGGGGAGGGGAGGGGGGAGCAGTGACGGCCACGTCGTCGCGACCGTGTACGCCCCCCTGGCGACGGAGGGTCAGACGGAGACCGCCGCCGCGCCGGCCCGGCCGACTTCGGCCTCGTCCGTCCGGAGGGCGTCCACGGCCGCGGCGAGTTCGTCCACGGTTCCGGTGGTGTACGTGCGGGCGGCGGGGTCGATCTTTCGGCACAGGCCGGTGAGCACGCGGCCCGGCCCGACCTCGACGTACCGGCGCACGCCCTGACCGGCCAGGGTGCGCACGGTCCCCGTCCACTGCACGGGGGCGGACAGTTGCCTGCGCAGCACCGTGATGATCTCCTCCGCGCTGGTCAGCGGGGCGGTCGTGACGCTGGAGACCATGGGCACCGAAGGATCACGGAAGTCCACCGCGGCCAGGGCCTCGGCGAACTCGGCTTCGATGTCGCGCATCAGCGTGCAGTGGAAGGGCGCGCCGACCCCGAGAGGAACGACCCGCCGGGCACCCGCCTGCTTCGCCGCCTCGGCCACCGCCCGGACCGCCACCGACTGGCCCGAGACCACGGTCTGGGCGGGCTCGTTGTCGTTGGCCACCTCGACCACCTGGCCTGTCTGTGCGGCGGCCTCGGCGCACAGGGTCCGGACGGTGGGCAGGTCCAGGCCCACCACGGCCGTCATGGTTCCCGGCACCCGCTCGTTGACCTCGGCCATGAGCCGTCCGCGCAGCCGCACCAGGCGCAGGGCGTCCTGCCAGGACAGGACGCCGGCGCACACGGCGGCCGTGTACTCGCCGAGGCTGTGCCCGGCGACGACATCGGGCCGGACGTCGTGGGAGCGCAGCATGTCAAGGACGACGACGCTGGTCAGGAAGACCGCCGGCTGGGTGACGGCGGTGTCGCGCAGGACGTCGGCGGGTCCCTGTCGGCACAGCCGGGACAGCGGGAACCCCAGCAGGTCGTCGGCAGGCCGGTAGTAGGTGTCGATCAGTTCGGGGCACCGCTGCACGAAGTCGGCACCCATGCCGACGCGCTGCGAGCCCTGGCCGGGGAAGACGAACGCCGTGGATGTCATGTCTGGTTGCTTCCTCCGCTCCTTGCTGCACTCGTGACGGCAATTCCGGCACGGCTCGGCGAGAAACCGGCCGGGGTTCCAGAGCTTCACCGGAGCGCGTCGGCGCGTCAAGGCCGCGAAAGAGCTGGGCAAAGGTTCGTCAGAGGAATGCAAAACCGGAAAGCCGGGGACAGGGGCTCGTCACAGGAATGCAAGACGGTCCTGCGTTCCGCGACACCGCCATCTATCTTTCCTCCGTAGAGCATTGCACCGGAACACACGCGCTGAGAAACCGTCGGCGAACCCGCTGGGAAACCGTCGACGCAAGCGCTGGGAAACCGTCCGCGCCTTCTCTGTCCCACACAGCCCCGGAGCGCCGAGAACGATGAGAACCATGGCCACGAGCGACCGAAGCGTGTTGTCAGCAGTGGAGCACCTCACCGAGAACAGGCGGACCCCCGTACGGGTCCTTCTCGTCGAAAGCGACCGGAGACTCGCCCGGTGTGTGGCCGCCGGTCTGCGGCGGCAGGGGTTCGACGTGGACCACGTGGCCACGGGAGGCGAGGCGCTGCGGGCGTGCCGGCAGGCCGATGTCGTCCTGCTGGATGTGGGGGTCCCCGACACGCCGGGTCCGCGTCTGTGCCGTGACATCCGGGCCGTCGCCGACGTGCCCGTCGTGGCCGTCACCGCCGACCGCACGGAGGCGGCCCGTGTCCGGGCCCTGCGCGCGGGCGCGGACGACTGCCTCGACAAGCCCTACGGGTTCAGGGAACTGGTCGCACGCATCGAAGCGGTCATGCGGCGCCGACGGGCCGCGCGGCCCCGCGACGCCGGCACCGCGTCCGCCTGCGACGACTCGCCGGTACGGGTCGACGCGGTCACCCGGGAGGCCCGGATCGGTGAGCGGTGCCTCGCCCTCACGGAGAAGGAGTTCGACCTCCTCCACCTCCTGGTGTCCCGCTCGGGGACCGTCGTCCCGCGCGAGGAGATCATGCTCAACGTCTGGGGCGACGCCTGGAACAAACGGAGCCGCACGGTGGACACCCACGTCGCCGGCCTGCGTCGGAAACTGGGTGACGACCGGTGGATCGTCACCGTACGGGGGGTGGGTTTCCGTTTCGCCCCGCCCGGCCGCCCCGCGCCGGTGCGGTACACCGCGCCCACCGTCGGCGCGCGGACGTCCGGGTCCCGGCCGGCCGGCCGGGTGACGGGCGGTCCGCCCGCCGCCGAACCCCTGAGGGTGGTGCGTCCCGCTTCCGGAGCCCACGACCGGCAGCATCGGCAGCGCCGCGAACCCGGCACCGCCAGGAAATCCGGTGGGCTGCGCGCTGCCGAGCGTTCCGGGTGGCCGCCCGTGGGGGCTGTCTTGTCGAAGCGGGCGGCAGGCGCTTCAATGCACTCACCTCCCACAGGAGAACACCCGTCTCACCTTCAGCAAAGGGGTTCTTCTTGACCGTCGTACGCGCCACCGCCGTCACCGCGGCTGCCTGCGCCACCGTGCTCGCCACCGCCCTGCCCTCGTCCGCGATCAACTCCTACCACGCGACACCCGCTCCGGAACGCACCGAAGTCGGCGCACTGGTGGCCACCTGGGACGACGACGGCGATCCGCAGACCCTGGACCGGGTCGACTGGGTGTGCTCCGGCACGATGACCGACGCGGACACGTTCCTGACCGCCGCCCACTGCACCACGGACTGGCCGGACAACGTGCGGTTCTACGTCTCCCTCGACCAGGATGTGCAGGCGGGACTGGACGCCGCCGCGCGGCGGTACCCGGGCGACCCCACCGCCCAGGCGAACGCCGTCGCCGTCCAGGGCACGGCACACAGTCACCCCGGCTACCCGGGACCCGCCTCCGACACGCATGACATCGCGGTCGTCGAACTGCCCCCCGCGACGATGAAGTCACGCTGGTCCTTCACCCCCGCCGCTCTGCCGAGCGTGAACCAACTCGGCGCCCTCGGCTCGCGGAACCTGGACTCCACCGACTGGTTCGTCGCCGGATACGGGACGCAGGAGGCAGCGAACGGACCAGGAGGGCAGACACATCCCGGCGGCGGTGTCCGCATGAAGGCACCGGTGACCTTCAGCGCCCTCAACGACGCCTGGGTGCGCCTGGCGATGACCGCGCCCCAGGGCAACGGCAGGGCCTGCTACGGCGATTCGGGCGGCCCCAACTTCGCAGTCATCGGCGGCAGGAACGTCCTCGTGGCCACGACCATCACCGGTGACACCCCGTGCTACGCCACCAACGTCACCTATCGACTGGACACCCCCGGGGCGCGCGCCTTCCTGTCACCGTTCGTGAAGCTGCCGTAGTCCCGGTGCTTGCGCGCACCCGGCAGAGCGCGTCACCCCCCGCAGGGCCGGACTGAGAGCGAGGACGAGTCGGCCGTGCCGACGGCGAGCGTCGCCGTCGGCACGGCCGGTCGACGGACCCCACGGTGCCGGGGCCGGATCGACGAAGCACCTCCGGACTCAGCCGGCGTACACCCTGCCGCCCCGCACGACGAACTGCGTCGGGCCGGAGCAGCCGATGGACGGTGTGACCAGCAGGCTCACCGAGACGGGCGCGGGCTCGCTGCCGGAGGTCGAGAACTGGCAGACGGCGCCTTTGCCCGTGAGGGGATACCAGTACCACCCGTCGACGTCGCCCACGGTCACGCGGTCGGACTCCTTCCACGCGCCGTCGGTCCGCGTGTAGACCTGCAGGCGCACGGAAGCGGCGTACTCGTCGTCGGTGGAACGCAGCGCGGCCAGGGTGATCTTGTAGTCGGAGCCGAGGACGGAGGACGCGATCTGCTGCGTCTGCGGCGCGGCGGCGTTCGTGCCGGCGCTGGAGGCTCCGGCGCCGGCGGCTCCGAGAGCGGCCGCCATCAGGGCGGTGAGGACCACGGCGGTGCCGCGGCGAGTGCGAGCCAAGCTCATGTGTTCCCCCGTTGGAACAAATTGGAATGCGTGGAAGGTCTGGTTGCTCCCCGTTCAACGAGTAAGACACCATGCGGGCCTCAGGGGTTGTACACAACGCCCTGCGGATTCCACCTCGGACGTGAACGCGGACGTGGACGCGGAGGTGGACGTGGACGCGAACGCTGACGCGGCCACAGGTCGCCGGCTCCGGCTCCGGCGCCGGCGACAACTGGTCGTACGTCAGCGAGCCGGGAGGCCGGTCAGGAGCTCGGTGACGTGCTCACGGACCACGGCCCAGCCGGGAGCGTCGAGTGCGCCGAGGGCGGTGTCCTGAAGGGTGCCGAGTATGTGCCCGATGTCGGCGCCGGTGTCATAGGTGGTGCTGTCATGGTGGACGTCATAACCATCGCGGACGGCGACCCGCAGGCGACGGTGTCCGCTGCCGTCGCCTGCGTGGACGGCCGCGGCGGTGACGAAGGGCGGCGGCCCGCCCGGTTCGCCGGGCTGCTTGCGGTAGCTGCTGGCGACCGGTGCGTGCCACCGGAGGCCGAGCAGGAGCTGTCGTTCGGTCAGGGCCCCGATGAGGTCGGTCTCGCGGAGACTGTCGGTCTCCAGGACGACGGCTCGGGCGTCGAGGACGAGCGCGGCGGGCAGGAGGCAGCGCAGGGTGCTGCCGACGAGGTTGCCGCCGACGGTGGCGCTGCGGCGCACGGCTCCGGTGCCCACGGTGGCGGCCGCCCGCCGCAGCGCCTCCGGTACGCGGTCGTCTATCTGGTGGAGCAGTACGGCCGCGCCGAGCGCCTCGCGTTCGATCACGCCCGCCTCCGGCAGATGACGCAGGGACATGGCCAGGTCGGGGAAGCCGTCGCGCTGCCAGGTGGCCCACACGAGCGTCGCACCGCCTATCGGCACCGCCCCCTCGGCCAGGCACTCCTGTGCTTCGGTCACGGACACGGGCAGACGAAGCAGCACGGGAACCCACCAGCCCTTCTGGCACGTCGGTGGCGGGGAGCGGTCACCACACCTCGGCCACATGATCACTGACATGGCGCATTCTTTCCCTGCAAGCGGGGGCGCTTGCAGGGCTCATCGGATCTCGCCGAGCGCCCCTCGCGCGCGGGGGACGCTCGGCGATCCGTGCTGTACGCGTGGCTTCGTGCGGGTTCGCCCGGAGTGCACGGGGGCAGTCGGCGGACCGCTTCTCCGCCCCCGTGCCGCGAAGGGTTACGGCTGGGCCGGTCCCGCCTCCGTGAACCGGTACCGGGCCAGTCCCTCCTCCGTGCCGACCTGTTGGAATCCGGCCTTCTCCAGTACACGTACCGAGGCGGGATTGGCGGTGTCGACGGTCGCGTACACCGTGTGGACGTCAGGTGCGGTGAGGGCGAACTCGGTCAGGGCCCGGGTGGCCTCGGCCGCGTAACCGTGTCCGCGGCGGGTGGCGACGATGCCGTACCCGATTTCGAGTGCGCCCTGGGCGGGCGGCCAGAACAGGCCGGCCGAGCCGATCACCCGTCCGCTGTGGCGTTCGAGGATGAGCCGGTGGCCGTAGGTGCCGAGCCATTCGGTGTGCTCGTCGAGGAGGCCGGCGATGACCGCGTCGCCTTCGGCGGGGAAGTCCTCGGCCCAGTGGGCGAGCCGGGTGCCGTGCAGGACGGCGGTGACGTCATCGCGGGACCACGGCCGCAGGATGAGGCGGTCGGTGCTCAGATCGACGTCGGTCGGTGAGAGGAAGGAAGACATGTGAGACTCCTGGTCGCTCGTACGACCCGGTCCGCGTGCTGACGGTCCGCGAACCGGACAAGGGCATGCTGGACACGACCGTTGGCAGCCATATTCATCAACCTCCCTTGCCCGCACCGTGATCACGCGTCTGTCACGCCTGACGCTACCGACGCCCGCAGGGTGACGGCAACGTATATTCCGGCCCCTGTGCCCAACTCCAGCCTCTTGCGTGGTGCCTACCGCTGCCGGGACACCGGCGTGGAGACGTCCTGCGACACTGGCGGAGTGATATCGCCCTCACCTTCGCCGCTGCCGCCCGTCACGGCCGACGCGCCGGTCGGGATCCGGCGTCCTCTGCTCAGCCAGTCCTGGCTGGACGTGACGTTCCTGCACTGGGCCGCGAACCCGGCCGACGTGGCGGGCGTCCTGCCACCGGGGATCGTCCCCGACACCCTGGACGGTGTCACCTACGTGGGCGTGGTGGCCTTCCGGGTGCGCCGTTCCGGCTGGCTCGGCCTGCCCCCGGTTCCCCTTCTCGGCAGCTTTCCCGAAACCAACGTCCGCCTCTACACGGTCGACGCACACGGGCGGCGCGGCGTCGTCTTCCTCTCGCTGGACGCTGCCCGGCTGGTTCCGGTCGTGGTGGGGCGGATCGGTTTCGGCATGCCGTACGTGTGGTCCCGTATGGGGATCAGCACCCACGGGCGCACCGTCACCTACACCGGCGCACGGCGGTGGCCCGGCCCACGCGGGATCCGCAGCCGCGTCAGCGTGCGGGTGGGCGAACCCATACCCCGGCCCACCGAACTGGAACACTTCCTGACCGCCCGCTGGGGCCTGCACACCACGCTCTTCGGCCGCCCGCTGTACGTGCCCAACAGCCACCCGCGCTGGCCCCTGCACCGGGCCGACCTCATCGAGTGCGACGAGGACCTGGTGGCAGCGGCCGGACTGCCCGGACCGGTGGGAGAACCGGTGAGCGTCCTGTACTCACCGGGCGTCGCGGCCCGCTTCGCCCGCCCGGCTTCCGCCCCGCCCCCTGGGTGAACCGACACCCCGCCGTGTCCGCCCGCCGGCTCCGGGTTCCTCGCACCGGCCACCGCACCCACGCCAAGACCTCTTCCGGCGCGGCCGGCCGGATACCCGGCGACCACCGGGCCCCGCTCCCTGCGCACGTCGCTCACGGCACGGTTCCCTCGAACGACCCGCAGGAGACGAGCCGGGTACGCCGTTGGACGATCCGGTCGGCGGCGCCTTGGGGAAGGGCGGGGCGCGGGACACCGCACGTCATGCACCACCGCGTTCGATCGCCGCGCGACCACGCCGGCGCCCAGCGGGTCAGGTACCGGCCCGGAAGGCCACCGGGGGCACGGCCGGGGTGTCCGGTTGCCCGGTGCCGGCCGAGCGCAGGCACCGCGTGCCGACCACGACCGCGAGGAGGCAGAGCATCGCGGCGTCCTTGAACGCCCGGCGTTCGGGCGCCTCCAGCAGGGGCCAGGCGAACGCCGGCACCTGGGGGAGCAGGGCGATCCAGAACCAGGGCGAGCGGGGAGCGCTGCCCGGCAGGCCCGCCGAGGCGAGCAGCGGCAGCAGTGGCACCAGGGCGTAGTGGAGGAACGCGGGCCGGGAGACGAGGAAGGTGGCGAACATGATCATCGCGGCGGTCTCCACGAGCCGCAGCCGCGGATCGCCGCCGCCCCGCCAGCGCCGATGGGCGAGCAGGAGACCCGTCCCGGCCAGGACGAGGGCCACGGACGTGGCCATCCAGGGCGGCACGGAGAGCCGGGGCAGGACGGTGACCAGTGAGGCGTCGTAGGGGCGGGCGAAGTCGTCCTGCCCGCGCAGCAGGAAGGGCAGGACGCGGGTGAAGAAGAGGTCGGGCCGGGGCATGGCGAGCGCCGCCGTGACGGAGGCCGCGAGCGGGACCAGGACGAGGACGGCGGCCCCCCGCCATGCCCGCGCGAGGAGGAAGAGCAGGAGCAGCGGGGCGAGCATGGGTTTCAACGCGATGGCGAACCCGGTCACCACACCGGCGGCTGTCCAGCGGTCACGGGCCGCGAGCAGCAGGGCGAGCGGCATCAGTGCCACCGAGGAGGCGGTCCAGTTGGCCAGGACGACCACGCTCCAGAACGGCATGAAGCAGGCGAGCCCGCCCGCGACGAGCACGGCCAGGCGGCTGCTCGCGGGCACACCGAAGATCCGCAGGGCGAGGAGCCAGCCGGTCAGCACCAGGGCGGCGGCGGCGCAGGGAGCGGCCACGCGCAGGAACCGGTCGTCGAGCACCGCCTCGGGCACGGCGGCGAGCACGCTGCTCGGCAGGTAGAGGAAGCGCGGGTCGGCGTAGGGGGATCCCCCGTCCAGGAAGGTGCGGGCGGCGGTCACCACGAAGGTGTTGTCCAGGCCGGGACGGGGGACGGTGGTGGCCCGGTGGACCATGACCGCCAACAGGGCGACGGCGGCCAGCCGGGCCGGGAGGGAGGCGCGCTGGTGCAGCCAGGAGGTGGCGGCGCTGGAGTGGTCGGGATCCACGTCCCGCATCCTAAGCTGATGGCTCGTCAGGTCGTGGGTGCGACGCGGGCGGACCGGGACGAGGCACCGTCTGCGCCGCCGAGCGCTTCACCGCGGCCGCACCGCCGGGACCGAGGTGTTCTCGGCGGGAGTGATGTGCCCTCGGGCGGGAGTGATGTGCTCCAGGGCGGTGTGATGTGCCCTCGGGTGAGGCGATCAGGGAGTCACCTCACTGACCGGGCCGCGACCGAGCAGCGCGACCAGAAGCAGCGAACGCTGCTTCTGGTCGGCATCTCGTGCGCGTCGACCGCCGTTCACCCCGGCAAGTACCGTCAGAACATGGGCGGCCGTGAAGGCCGACCTGGCCCGCAGGCGTCCACGCGACCATGCCGCGCGCTCAGGTGGTGTCAGGCGTCGGCCGGAGCGGACTGCTCCTCGGACGACGACGGCGTGGTCTCCTTTGCCGCACCGGGCGTGGTGTAGAAGACGGAGGAGCCCTGCTTGCTGCGCTGCGCCTGGTTCCTGGCGACCAGCCCTTCGAGGGTGGTGCGCACGACGGTTGTCTTGACGCCGCGTTCGGGGTGGGCCTGGCCGAGCGCCGTGGCGATCTCCGCCGCCGAGCGCGGTTCGCTCTGCTCGGCGAGGTGGCGGCGGACCAGGTCGACCAGTGTCGGCTGTGCCGTCTTCTCCGCTGCGGCCTGACCCGCGCGCTGCTCGGCGGCCGGCTTTCCGGCCGTGCCCTGACGGGACTTGGAGGCGCTCTTCTTCGTCGTCCGCTCCCGCGAGCCCGCGCCGGACTTGGCAACCGTCTTCTTACGGGGAGCGGGCACCGCGACCGCGTCCGAGGAGGCCGCGCTCTCGGCGGGAGCCGGTGACGCTTCGATCGCCCGCTGGATGTTGACCAGCACCATGTGGTCACGCTGGAGAGCCGTCAACTGCTCCTGAAGGGCTGCGAGCTCCCCGCCGATACGCTCCTGCTCCTTGGTGTTGCGTTCGAGGTCGGCGGTCACTTGAGCGATGTACTGCGATGTCAGTTCGTTGGGGGAGGCGTTCTCAGACATGGGTGCACAACCTTTCCTCGGCCCGAGGCCGTTGGGTGAAGGACCCGCCGCACATGTGTGCCGTCGTGGAGTGACTCCGGCCGGGCGGCCGCGACCACACATATACACGGTCCTGCCATAGCGATACTACGGACAACCGGAAGCGGGGTGTCCTCCTCGAACATGTCCCGCACGCCGACCTGATGCCCGAGCGCACCCGTGACAGGCCCGCATGCCGTGTTGCGCCCCGCCCGATGTCGCCGTGAACGCGCCGTCTAGGGTGCGGACATGACCTCGCAGACCTACCTCTCCGACCTGTTCTCACTGGACGGCCGGACTGCCGTGGTGACAGGCGGCAGTTCCGGTATCGGCCGAGCCGTCGCGGGCGCCCTCGCACGAGCGGGAGCGAGCGTGGTGATCGTGGCGCGCAAGGAGAGCGGACTGGCAGCAACAGTCGACGAGCTGACGGCGGACGGCTGCCGGGCGGCCTGGGTGAGCGCCGACCTGAGCACCCGCGACGGGGTACGCGTCGCGGCGGAGCGGGCAGCCGAGTTGTTCGGCGAGCCCGACATCCTCGTGAACAGCGCCGGCATCAACCTGCGGCCGCCGATGGGTGAACTGGGCGAGGACGTGTGGGACACCACGATGGCGGTGAACCTTGAGGCGCCCTACTTGTTGGGCCAGCGGTTCGGGCCCGGCATGGCGGAGCGGGGCTTCGGGCGGATCATCCACATCACCTCCCAGCAGGCGCACCGGGCGTTCGTCCACAGCGGCGCCTACGGCGTCTCCAAGGGAGCGCTGGAGTCGCTGGCCCGCTCACAGGCCGAGGCGTGGTCACCCCACGGCGTCACCTGCAACACACTGGTGCCCGGCTTCGTCATGACACCGCTCAACGCCCGGCTGTCGTCGGACCCGGAGAAGGTGGCGGCACTCGCCGCGCGCACGATGGTCGGACGCAACGGCCTGGCCGAGGACTTCGCCGGAGCGGCGGTGTTCCTGGCCGGCCGCGCCTCCGGTTACGTGACCGGGCAGGCGATCTTCGTCGACGGCGGGTTCTCCGTTCACTGAGCCCCAGGGGACATGTGGACCCAGTGACGCACTCGGGCCGACTCAGGTACGGATACTCAGGCGCCCACCCGAGCACGCGACGAGTATGGCCCCATGACATGGAGGAACACTGTCGCGGTGATCGCGCTGACGCCCGTCAACGCCCTGATCGTGGGCTACGGGTTACTGGCAGCCGGAATGACGGACTGGGCGGCGAACTGGGACGATGAGCCCTACCGGCCGCCACTGGCGGAGCTGGGCACGGTGTCCGGCGTGGTGGCGGCCATCGGCGTCGCACTGTGGTGGGCCCGGCTGCGTCGAGCCGCCGCGTTCCAGGCGGTTCCCCTGCTGGTGCTTGTCCTGTTGATGTCCGGCTGATCGCCCAGGGCGCTCGGCGGCAATGCCCCGCCCCGCGACCGCAGTTGGTCCGCGACGCCCTGCCGTGCCGGCCGTGACCGCGTCCTCCCGGTGTCGTACGGGGACCAGCGGCCGGATCAGAAGCCGATGTCGGCGGGACGGTAGGCCGGCGGCCGGCGCACTCGGCTGGCCTGCTCGTAGGCGTAGGCGAGGCGGAGCAGGGTCGGCTCGCTCCACGCCGTCCCCATGAACGTCAGTCCGACCGGCAGGCCGAACGCGAACCCCGCCGGGACGCTGACCGCCGGATACCCGGCGAGTGCCGCGGGTGTGGAGGCGCCGCCGCCGTGAGCGTCCCCGCGGACCAGGTCGATCTTGGCCGGCGGCCCGGTGGTCGGCATCACCAGAGCGTCCAGGCGGAACCGGCGCAGCACCGCGTCGATGCCTTCGGCGCGCGACAGCCGGTGGTTGGCGGCCAGTGCCTCGCGGTACTCGCGCTCGGTGAAGTCCAGGCCGTGCACCGCCTCCAGCCCGTCCTGCTGCACATAGCGCAGCTCACGGTCGGCGTGCGCGCGGTTGAACGCGATCAGTTCCGTCAGGCTGCGGGGGTGGTCGCCGCGGGCGCCGGCCAGGTAGGAGTTCAGCCCGCGCTTGATCTCGTACACCTGGACGACCGGCGAGCTGGGCAGGTCCTCCAGTTGCTCGGCCGTCGGGATGTCGGCCGGGTCGACCACGGTCGCACCGGCCTCGCGCAGGGTGACGATCGCGCGCTCCGCGATCTCGTCGGCGTGGTGGCTGTAACCGAAGTACACGGTGCGCGGTACGCCGATGCGCGCGCCCCGTAGCCCACCGGCGTCCAGGAACCGGGTGTAGTCACGAGTGAAGTGTCCGCGGCTGGCCTCGGTCGCCGGATCGCGGTCATCGACGCCGACGAGGGCGCCGAGCAGGATCGCGGCGTCGCGGACCGTGCGCGCGATCGGGCCGACACTGTCCTGGCTGGGCACACCGGGGATGACTCCACCGCGCCCGACCAGTCCGACGGTCGGCTTCACGCCGACGACGCAGTTCGCCGAAGCCGGGTCGATGATCGAGCCGTTCGTCTCGGTACCGATCCCGGCGACGCACAGGTTGGCCGCGGCGGCGACCGCCGCACCGGAACTGGACTCGTTCGGCGACCGGTCCAGCTTGTACGGGTTCCGGGTCTGCCCGCCGCGCGCGCTCCACCCCGCGTGGTGGGTGAGCGACATCCCGCCGGCCCACTCGCTCAGGTTGGTCTTGCCGAGGAGCACGGCACCGGCAGCCCGTAACCTGGCGGCGACCGTGGCGTCCGCTGCCGGCCGCAGGCCTTCCAGGGCGAGTGACCCGGCCGTGGTGTGCATCCGGTCCGCGGTCTCCACCAGATCCTTCAGCAGGACGGGCATGCCGTGCAGCGGTCCACGGCGCTGCCGTGAGGCGTCCAGACGCCGGGCCTCTCGCAGCGCGTCGGGATTGACCTCGATCACCGAGCGCAGGAGCGGATCGATGCGTTCGATCCGCTCCAGGTAGTAGCGGGTGAGCCGTTCGGCGTCGAGCCGCCCGTCGTCCATCCGCCGGCGAAGCTCGGTGATGCCCAGCTCGTCCAGCTCTCCCCGCTCGGCGTGGGCCGAGGCCGGCACCGCACCGAGCAAGGGCGTGGCTGCCGCGGCGGTACCGAGCGCGAGGACGCTCCGGCGCGTGGCGTTGATCCGGTCCATGGGCGCGGCTCCTTCGGCTGGACGAGTGACGAACGTGTCGTGCCCCTGCGCGTCTTCGGTTCCTCCCCACGGGTTCCTTCGGGTTCCTTCGGGTTTCTTCGCGCGAGACTCTCCCCATGCCTCATGTACCGGCACGCTATCGGCGTGGCCGACGCATCTCGCTCCGGCTGTCCCCCGGCTCTGCGGCGGGAACACCCCCCGCCTGACCGGGGGACAGCCGGAGTGACGTGCCCGGCGTACGAGCGTCGGTCACGGTGCCTCGTACGGACGGCCCGGCGTGACGGTTCAGCCTCCTACGTGGATGCCGGGGCGGCGGTCGGGGTCCGGCTCGTTGCTGCGGATGATCTCGCGGGTGACCGGGGCGGTGTCGCCGCGGCCGAGGAGGAAGTAGCGGAACATGTGCCGCAGCGGGCTCCCCTCGGACCAGGCGAAGTAACAGTGCGGACGCACACCGGTCGCGTTGCGCAGGGCCAGCAGGATCGCGGCGATCGCGTTCGGGGCGGCCGGGGCCTCGGCACGCAGGACCCGGTAGCCGTCGACCTCGACGCCGCGGACGGAGAGAGTCTCGCTGAAGTCGGACGGGTCGACCACGTCGATCTCCAGGAACAGCACGTCGGCCGGACCGGGCACCGGATTGCTGCCCCGCTGCTCGCGTTCCTTCGCCGCGTACTCGTCGCCGTCCCCGGTCTGGCGCCGGTTGGCGATGATGTTGATGGAGTTGTCATGGGCGAGGGTGTCGGTGACGAACCGGCGGGCGTCCGCGTCGAAGACGATGCGGTCGGCGCGTAGTTCGGTGGTGCGCGAGACCCGGGAGACCAGCGACACGGCGATGATGCCGGCGATGAACAGGCCGGAGATGGTGATGCCGTCGGGCTTGTCGACGATGTTGGCCACCAGTGCGTAGAGCAGCACCGCGGTGAGGAGCGCGAAGCCCGTGGCGGCCACGCGCCGACGGCTGCGTACGACAGAGACGGTGACGGCGAAGGCGCCGGAGACCATCATGGCCAGGATGCCGGTGGCGTAGGCGCCGGCCTGCGCGTCGACGTCGGCGTCGAACGCGATGGTGATGGCGATGCAGAGGGCCGTGTAGACGATCACGACGGGGCGTACCGCGCGTCCCCATTCCGGAGCCATGCCGTAGTCGGGCAGGTACCGGGGAACGATGTTGATCAGTCCGGCCATCGCCGACGCGCCCGCGAACCAGAGGATCAGGATGGTGCTGATGTCGTAGACCGTGCCGAAGACCTCGCCGACGTGCTCGTGCGCCAGCCAGGCCAGGGCCCTGCCGTTGGCCGCGCCGCCGGGCTCGAACTCCGCGTGCGGGATGAGGACGGTGGTCACGAAACTCGCGGACATCAGGTAGACGCTCATGACGAGCGCGGCCGTCGTCAGCAGCCTGCGGGTGTGACGGATGCGTGACCGCAGCCGTTGCCCGGCGTCGTCGCCCTCGGCGGACACGAGCGGCATCATGCTCACCCCGGTCTCGAAACCCGACAGGCCCAGCACCAGCAGCGGAAAGGCCAGCAGCGCGGGTCCCGCCAGGTCGCCGAGGCCGCCGCCGCCCTCGCCCAGGGCTTCGGTCCACGCCGACAACGCGTCAGGCGTGGTGAGGACATCGACCACACCGACGCCTATGACCACCGCGTTGAGCGCCAGGAAGACGACCACCAGCGGGATGGCCACCTTGACCGCTTCGCTGAACCCGAGCAGGAACACCCCTCCCAGCAACAGCAACAGCGCCACCGTGAGAGCGACTTCGTGCCCGTGCAAGGCCTCGGGGAAGAACGGGTTCTCCACCACGTGCACGGAGGCATCCGCGGTCGACAGCGTGATCGTGATGATCCACGAAGTGGCGACGAACCCGAGCAGGACGAGGACGAACAACTTGCCCCACCAGAACGGCAGCAGATCCTCCAGCATGGCCACCGACCCGGCCCCGTGCGGGCTCTCCCGGGCCACACGGCGGTACATCGGCAGCATCCCCGCCAGAGTCAGCGCCACGATCAGCAGCGTCGCCAGGGGCGACACCGCCCCGGCCGCGAGCGCCGCGATCGCCGGAACGTAGGCCAGACTGGAGAAGTAGTCGACGCCCGTCAGGCACATCACCTTCCACCAGGCGTGCGTCTCGGACTGCGCCGCGTCGGCCGCCGGTCCCACCGGCTGCACCCGATGGCGCAGCAACCACCGCGCGGCGCCGCTGGTCGGGTGGGCGCGCAGCGCGGGGCTGCTGACCTCTTCGGGCAGGGCCGGCTCGCTCGATTCCTTCACGTCCTCCATCAGTCCTTCCGTTCTCATGACGCGGCACACCCTCCCCGGCCGTCGCGCTGACGGCAGGGCTTGACGATCACCGAGTATGCGTCCCTCCCTGCGCGCCTCCCTCGCCGGGGCGGACTGCCGAGTCCCGACCGCGTGTGCCGCCCGGCGAACCGCCCATCCTTCGGGAGCCGACTGCTCCACAATCTGCGCACGACACCTCGGCAGCGCCAGCGGCACCAGCAGTTGTTGCAGGGTCAGTTGGAGGGGCACGGGCAGTGGCACCAGCAGCGCGCGCACGGGGGTTCGGGCGCGGGAAGCTGACGACAGGGTGAGGGGCGGCTGCCCGCACCGGGCCGGTGGGCATGCCGGTGCCACGCCGGTGCACAGCGCCCGCTCCTGTCGACCGGTCGTCCGCCTCAGCGCGGACGGTCGCGCACCGGTTGCCGGCGGGCCGCCCGTCCTCGACGCCGTGGACGGCAAGATGCCTGCCGTAGCGAGTACGTTCGCCGCGCGGTCGGTCAGGAAGGGCCGGGCTCCGGACGCCCGTCCGGCAGCGTTCGCGTCGCGGGTTCCCTGCTGCCCGGGTCGTCCGACGCATCCGTGCGGCCACCACGCCGGTCGATCGTCGCAGTCCACCAACGTTCTCACCGCACCGCAGGCGGACCGCGATGACCGGTGACGACCAGTTCCCCTTCGATCGTCCGGCGTGGCCGGGGTGGGTGCGGCACGGCACCGCGGTGTACGGCGGTGCTGAGCGCGGCCGGGGCGTACGGCCCGTCCGGTCGCGTGCGGCTGTGACCGGTGCCGCGGCCTGACCCGGTCGCCACCCGGTCGCCACGTCGGATGCGGATCATGGCGCCGGGTGTGAGACTGCGGCAAAGCGATCAGCCCCATGAGGCGGTGATGGATGTGACGGCCGAGGTCGGCGACGAACAGCTCCGGGAATTCCTTGCCGATCCCGACCATTCCACCCTGGACCTGTCCACCGCGGTCGCCCGCTGCACGAAGGCGCTGGGACTCCAGCACGCCGTGGTCTACCTCGCCGATCTGCAGCAGCGCCGCCTGGTCCCGCTGACCGACGTCGCCTCCACGCTGGCGATCGACGACTCACTGGCGGGCTGGACCTACCGCACACAGTCGCTGCGGGTCGAGGAGTCGGAGACAGGGCAGATGACGGCCTGGTTCCCGTTGCTCGACGGGGCTGAGCGCCTGGGCGTCCTCGCCGTGCACGCCCAGGCGCTGACCGCGGCCTCACTCACCCGCGGCAGAGCACTGGCCGCCCTGCTGAGCATGATGATCACGTCCAAACGGGCCTACAAGGACTCCTTCGTCCGCCAGACGCGCACCGAGCCGATGCGGCTGCCCGCGGAGCTGCTGCGGGCGTTCCTGCCCCCGCGCACGATCGGCAACGGCCACGTCGTCTCCACAGCCGTACTCGAACCCGCCTACGAGCTCGGCGGCGACGCCTTCGACCACTGCCTGACCGACACGACGCTGCACGCCACCGTCCTGGACGCCATGGGACACGACCTGGCCTCCGGACTGACCAGCGCCGTCTCGCTGGCCGCATGCCGCAACGCCCGGCGCACCGGAGCGGACCTGCCGGAACTGCTCGACCTCGTGGACCAGGCCCTCGCCGAATGGCTCCCCGATCAGTTCTGTACGGGCGTACTGACCCAGCTCGACCTCGCCACCGGGGTGCTGCGGTGGGCCAACTGCGGTCACCCCGCACCCCTTCTGATCCGCGACCAGCAGCTGATCGTGAACGCGCTCGAACGCGACGCGGACCCGCCGATGGGGCTGCCGTTCCTGCTGGCCGGGCGGCAGCGCCAGATCCACGAACACGCCCTGCAACCGGGCGACCGGGTGCTGCTCTACACAGACGGCGTCACCGAGGCGCGCACCCGCGACGGCAACCTGCTGGGGCTCGAAAGCTTCGCCGACTACATCATCCGGGCGACGGCCGCCGGAGAACTCGCCTCCGAAACCCTCCGGCGTCTGATCCACTCCATCCTGGACGCGAAGACCAGTCACCTGCGCGACGATGCCACGATCCTGCTGATCGAGTGGCAGCCGCCCACCCGGCCGGCGTAGACAGGCGGGGGAGCGGGGGACGGTGTGTCCTCCCGATGACCGGAGTGACCTTGCCGTCCTCGATGAGGTGCCCCGACAGGCCTGACCTCGACCTGCCGGCGCCGCGACGCGAAGGGCTGTCGCTAGGAGGCCTTGCTCAGGGCAGGATCGGTGCGCCAGACGACGGCGAGTTCGGACAGCGGGACGCCAAGTACCTCGCTGAGCCGGACGATGGTGCCGAACGCGGGCGTCGGCAGCCGGCCGGTCTCGATCTTGCGGAGGGTCTCCGGCGACATCTCCGCCGCCAAGGCCACTTCGACGGGACTGCGTCCGGCCCGGGCGGAGCGCAACGCGGCCCCGAGGCGTCGGCCCGCCTCGATCTGTTCAGGGGCAAGCGGATGGCGAACCATGCGCACATGCTAGAGCCGCAGATGTCCGGCGGCAACCGCCTCACTCCCTGGTATAAATATACCTGTCAGTGCCCCGGAGGATCGAGGACCGCAGTGATCGAGCACAAATCTCCGCAGGACATCGAGCGCATGCACGTCACTGGACAGTTCGTCGGCCAGGTGCTGGCTGAACTCGCTGACCTCGCGGAAGTAGGGGTCGACCTGCTGGACCTTGAGCATCACGCTCGCCGCCGGATCAAGGAGCGAGGCGCGGAGTCCTGCTACTGGGACTACGAACCCTCGTTCGGCAAGGGGCCGTTCCGTAACGTGGTCTGCCTCTCGGTCAATGACGCCGTGCTGCACGGATTGCCGCACAGCTACAAGCTGCGCGACGGGGACCTGCTGAGCATGGATATGGCGGTGAGCATCGATGGCTGGGCCGCGGACTCGGCCTGTTCCGTCGTCGCCGGCACCCCGGCCGAGGACGACCTGCGGCTGATCGAGGCCACCGAGGTCGCCCTGGAAGCCGCGATCGAGGTCGCCCTGCCGGGCAACAGGCTCGGGGACATCTCGGCGGCCATCGGCGCGGTCGCCGCCGAGTACGGCTACCCGGTCAACCTGGAGTTCGGCGGTCACGGTATCGGCCGCACGATGCACGAGGATCTGCACATCCCGAACGACGGTCGCCCTGGCCGTGGTTGGAAGCTGCGTCCCGGCCTGACGATCGCGATCGAGCCCTGGTTCGCCGCGGGCACCAACAAGATCGTCTATGACCCGGACGGCTGGACGATCCGCTCGGCCGACGGTTCGCGCACCGCTCATTCCGAGCACACGGTCGCCGTCACCGAGACCGGCCCGCTCGTGCTCACCCGGCGCCCTCCGAGCGGGAAGGGACTGGAGGGCCGGCGGGAATCATCGGCGACCGGACGCTGACGAGGGCTCCATCGAGGATGAAGAGACGCATGAGCGACCTACGCCGACGGCGCGCGCCGTGCTTTCTCGATGTGCCGCTCGATGTCCCGCATGCGTGCGCTGTCCCGCTGCTCAGCGCGACGCCGGGAGACCGGCGCCGCCGGCCTGGGTCTGTCAGCCGGCAGTGTCACCACGGCGCTGCCGCGACCACATGACGATGTGTCCCACGAGGGCGACAGCGAACAGGACCGACATCGCGACACGCAGAACGAACCATGGCTGTTCGTCGTCGTGAAGGCCGACCGAGGGCAGTGTGGTGGAAGCGCGTCGAACCCGGCTCGGCCCGACAGCCTCCGTTCTGTGCGGACTCATGGGAGCCGAGAGGGTCAGCGGGTGGGCGGGACGAACTCGGGCTGGTCGAGCAGGCGCAGCCAGCTTCCGTCAGGCTGGCGCCGGACGACCTGCGCCCGCGCGCCGGCCCCGTCCTTCGGCGGGGTCGAGGTCAGGGCGATGTCGCCGCTGACCAGCGTCGGCAGCGGCTGCTCCGGTTCGAAACGCGGGCGGTTGGCCAGCACCTTCTCCCACAGCGCGCGGATCGCCTCCCGCCCCACCGTGAACTCGCCGGGCGGGTAGGCCAGTACCGCATCCTCTTCGTAGAGCGCGGCGACCCCGGCCGCGTCACCGGCGTTGGATCGCTCGACGAACAAGCGAGTGATGTCCTCGGGCCGCAGAGCCTTCTCATGGTCCGGCATGGGTTCTCCTGACGTCGGGCTTCGGTGCCTCCCAGCGTGGTCGTGCGGAAGCCAGAAGTCCAACAGATGGATTTGCTGGGAGCTAGAATCCACAGTCATGGAACTGAGGCAGCTGGAATACTTCGTCGCAGTCGCCGAAGAGCAGAACTTCACCCGGGCGGCTGAGCGAGTGCACATCAGCCAGTCCGGCGTCAGCGCCCAGATCCGCCAGTTGGAGCGTGAACTCGGTGCCGAGCTGTTCGACCGGACGGCGCGCACCACCACCCTTACCGTCGCGGGAAAGGCCGCGCTGGAACACGCACGCGCCGCACTCGCCGCGGCTGGGGCGGTCGGCCAGGCCGTAGGTGAGGTGACCGGCCTGATCCGGGGCCGGCTCACGGTCGGCATGGTCATCGGCTGCACCCTCACCCCGCTCTTCGACGCCTTGGCCGCGTTCCACCGAGCGCACCCCGGTGTGGAGATCTCACTGCTGGAGGACAACTCCGACCGGCTCGTCGAGGGAGTGCGCGCCGGCGCTGTCGACCTGGCTCTTGTCGGCACCGCGACCGCCACTCCCGACGGGCTGGACGCCCTGACCATCATCAGCGAGCGGCTCGTGGCAGCAGTCCCGGCCGGGCACCCCTTGGCGCGACAGCGCCGGGTCACTCTGCGCGACCTGGCCGCCCACCCGATCGTGTGCATGCCCCCCGGCACCGGCCTGCGCACGGTGTTCGACCGTGCCTGCGCCGCACAGAGCCTCCGACCCGCGATCGCGCTGCAAGCCAGCGCCGCGGATGCCATCGCCGACCTCGCTGCCCGCGGGCTCGGCGTCGCCGTCCTCAGCGATTCGATGGCCGCGGGCTACCGTGACCGGCTGACCGCCCGCCCCATCGATGACGTCGAGACATCAGCGCTGCTCGCCCTGATCTGGAAGAGCACGCACAACCCCTCGGTGCGCGAGTTCCTCGTACACAGCCGGCGAGCGTTCACCAGGCCCGACCCCGCTCAGCGGTAACACCTCCACGGCCCGCTCGCCGTCCCGGCCTGCTCGAAGACGACCGTCGACCGGCTGACGGCCCGGCGCAAGGTCCCCCGGCGGGGGAGGACGCTGTGAGGAGGACGTCACGGCAGCCGGCACCCGCACCAATGCCTTGACTCCCGCCTCCGCAAAGCGCGCCCGAACGCGTCAACTGCCCGCGCCGGCCCGGACTCGCTGAGCAGTACTCGGTCCTTCTTCACCCGCGGCTGGTGCGCGCCGTACGCGACGTCTGGCCGGTCGATGCCCGTATGCGACGCCACCGTGAACGGCCGCTCAGCCGCTCAGCCGCTCAGCCGCTCAGCCGCTCAGCCGCTCAGCCGCTCGGCCGGGCGGCCGGAACGGCGTGCCCGCCGCTCCGCGAGGACATCGCTCCTCCAGCACCACGACCCCGGTCGGAGCCCCGGCGCCTACTTCCCCAGCGCGCCGGCCGGACCCATGACGACAACCGGCCGCTTGCCGGGGTCGAGGGCGCGCAGCAGTGCGCGTAGGTGATGCCGCGTCAGGGAGACGCAGGCCTGGGTGGGACCGCCGTGGTCGACGTGGATCCACACGCCGCCGCCCTTGTCGGCGCCCAGGGGCCTGGTCTTGTCCAGCGGGGTCGTCCCGGGGACGCGGTTGTAGTCGATGGCTACGACGTAGTCGAAGGAGCCCTCCAGCGGCTCGCCGTGGAAGCCGGTGCCGGACACGGCGAACTCCGGGTCCTGGTCGTAGGGCAGCCTCGTTCCGGGGTCGGGCAGCCGGCCGCCGGCGTCGCCGAGGCCGAAGACCCCGACGGGTGAGCGCAGGTCGCCGGCCCAGTGGTCGGCAGTCCACCCCCGCAGGGCGTTGTGGGCGGGCCACGGGCCGGCGGCGGTCCGCCAGCCGCGGCCGGCGGACCGCTCGTACAGCACCGCCGTGGACCGGTTGCTGTCCGGCGTCGGGCCGGAGACCACCAGGGCCTGGCGGGTGGCGGCGGGGAGGCGGGCACGTGTGGACGGGCCCAGGCGGGGGATGGGGCGGGCGGAGGCGGAGGCGGAGGCGGCGGTGGCGCCAGGCCTCGGCGAGGGCCCCTCACCGGGAGGCCCGCTGCGGGGTGTGCTCATGCAGCCGGCGCCCATGAGCGCCGCGCAGAGGACGGCACCGATCCGGGGGACGACACCTCTGGTCACGGTCAAGCCGGTTCTCCGTTCGCGGGGGCGGTCCTGTCATTGCTTGACCGCCGGGAGACCTGGCATCCCGGCTCGCCGGCAGCCTCACCTGTAGGGCGCAGTGCGGAGTCCGGCACCGCGCCGGCCAGAGCTGAGGGGAGGACCGGGCCGGCGGGCAGGCCGGTGAGCCGCGCCGGGCCCGGTCAGGGCGGTTGGGACGGGGCCTTGCACGAGTCGCGCCGGGAGGCTGCCGTCGGGCGTTTCGGGAGGCTGCCGTCGGGCGTCGGGTCCGGCTCGCTCGCCCCTGACCTGTGCTGTTCGGCAGTGTCACCGGTATGCGGCAGCGTCACCGGCACGAGTGAGTCGTCCGCCCGGTGTCAGCGGCTCTTGCGGACCCGGGCCGCCGCGCGTGCTTCCGCGGTCCTGCGGGCATCGGCGGCTTTGCGGGACTCCTTCGCGGGACGGCCCGGACGGGTGCCGAGGCCGCGGAAGGGGGCGTTGCCGGTGGTCGTCCTCACGCCGGCCGGCGGGCGCTTCGCCCCGGTGATGGCGGTGAGTTTCTCCTCGCCGGAGCGCACCTGCGTGACCGTCGGCCGGATCCCGGCCTCGGACATCATCCGGTTCACCTCACGGCGCTGGTGGGGAGTGACCAGGGTGACCACGCTCCCGGACTCCCCGGCGCGCGCCGTACGCCCGCCACGGTGCAGGTAGTCCTTGGCGTCGGCCGGCGGGTCGACGTTGACGACGAGGTCGAGCGCGTCGATGTGAATGCCCCGCGCCGCGACGTTGGTGGCCACCAGCACGGTGATCTCACCGTCCTTGAACTGGCCGAGCGTGTGTGTGCGCTGCGGCTGCGACTTCCCGCTGTGCAGGGCTGCCGCCCGTACGCCGCTGGCCCGCAGGTGACGGGTGAACTGGTCCACGCCGGCCTTGGTGTCCAGGAACATCAGTACGCGGCCGTCGCGCGCGGCGATCTCGGTGGCGGTCGCGTACTTGTCGGCAGCGTGGATGTTCAGCACGTGGTGTTCCATCGTGGTGACCGAGCCCGCCAGGCGGTCCACCGACGCGAGCACCGGGTCGTGCAGGTAGCTGCGCACCAGCTGGTCGACGTTGCGGTCGAGCGTCGCCGAGAACAGCAACCGCTGCCCGTCGGAGGGGATCTGGTCCAGGATGTCCGAGACCTGCGGCAGGAACCCCAGGTCGCACATCTGGTCCGCCTCGTCCAGCACCGTGATCCGCACCTGGTTCAGGTGGCAGTCCCGGCGTGACACCAGGTCGGCCAGCCGCCCCGGCGTCGCGATCACCACCTCGGCGCCGGTCTTCAGCAGTGCCGACTGCCGGTTGATCGACAGCCCGCCGACCACTGTCGCCAGCCGCACCTTCAGCGTCTGCGCGTACGGCGCCAGCGCGTCGCTCACCTGCTGGGCCAGTTCCCGGGTCGGCACCAGGACCAGGGCGAGCGGCCGCTTCGACTCGGCGCGCAGGCCTGCCGTCCGGACGAGCAGCGCGAGGCCGAAAGCCAGCGTCTTGCCGGATCCGGTGCGCGCGCGGCCGAGGACGTCCCGGCCGGCCAGCGCGTTGGGCAGGGTCGCCGCCTGGACCGGGAAGGGCTCCGTCACCCCGAGGTCGGTCATCGTCTTCGTCAGCTCCGGCGGCAGCCCGAGTGCGTCGAAGGAGTCGGCCGGCGGCAGGCCCGGGGACACCGTCTGCGGCATCGAGAGTTCGCTCTGCGGCGCTGTCGCCCGCCGGGGCTTGCCGGCCGGGGACGTTCCGGAGGCCGACGGCTTCGCGTTCATGGGGAACCTTCCTGATCTGGCGCCCGGAACACACCGGGGCCCGTACCCCTTGGTACGGGCCCCGGCGGTGTCGAAGCGTGTCCCCATTTTACCAGCGGACGCCCGGACCCCCACCGGCCCGGACACCCGCCGGCCCGGTCGGCCCGTTCACCCGGGGCCGGGCCCCGGCCCCACACGGGCGACGGGCGCGCACCACGCCTCCGGCCGCCCCCCCGCCTAGGGCCTGTGTGACGTCGTGATCAACCTTGCCAATCCGGATCCGTATGGAAGGTGGATCCGGTAGGAAACAACCGTGACGCGCAGGCAACTCA